>JAFWRV010000314.1 GCA_017519685.1 Clostridia bacterium | reverse complement strand
TTCCGGATGCGCGGAAAGATAATTATACGCCTTGTTGATTCTGCCCCTGAGATAGCGGCCGGGCTGTGTTCCGTTAACTCTGCAGCCGAGCACGATGATATATTCCGTTGAAGTCTGAGCCGGTTTACTGTATCTTATTATATTGGCAAAAGTATATCCTCCGACGGAAAGCCCCGCGATGATTAAAATCGAAACGGCGGTGATGATTATTTTACCCGGTGTTTTCTTTGCAGTCCGGGCAATAAACGCGTTTATCCGGTCAAAGAAAATCGCATATAAAATCAGCAACGCGGCAAAACCGAATCCGGTAATTATTCCTATATTCATTTCAGCGGAATAAAAAACCGGTCCCAGATTCAGCGCAAGAGCCGCGAACGCCGGCAGAAGAAGAATGAATCTGATAAATTTTTTCAATGATATTATCTCCGTTGATTTTTTATTATTATACCGCCATATATGCCTTAATTGCAAGATATTATTGAAATGAATGATTTCATCAGTGTTTTGTATTGACAGCAAAGAAAAACCGTAGTATAATTTGTTATACAAATCATACTTTATCCGGAGATGAGATCAATGAAACCTGAAGGAAAATATGCCTGGACCGCCACAGTTGGTGAAAAAGGGCAGATTGTTATTCCGAAGCAGGCGCGGGAACTTTTCTGCATTGAGCCGGGAGATACTCTCCTTCTGCTCGGAGATGAAAAACGCGGCATTGCAATACCGCCCAAGGGCGCGCTCCCCGAATTTTTCCGCTTTGCCTTTAACAGTGATTCGGATAACTGACATTTAAATGGAAAGGAGCCAATTCATATGAGTGCTGTTACAGTCTGCGGTCTGTGTAAAAAATACCCGTCTTTTACACTGGACAATGTATCTTTTTCACTTGAAAAAGGAAGGATTGCGGGATTTATCGGCAGAAACGGAGCCGGCAAAACCACAACAATAAAATCAATGCTTAACCTTGTGCACCCGGACGGCGGTGAAGTTGATTATTTCGGTATGCCGCTGAATGAAAACGAGTCAAAAATCAAGCAGCGCATAGGTTATTCAACAGGCACAATCAGTTATTATCCAAAGAAGAAAATCCGTGATATTGCCGCTGTGACGAAGAAATTCTTTTCCGAATGGAATGAGGACGCATACAAAACATATCTCAATATGTTTGAACTTGATGAAAATAAAATGACCTCGGAGCTTTCTGAGGGAATGAAGGTCAAATTCAATCTGCTTCTCGCTTTGTCACACAATGCCGAGGTGCTTATCCTCGATGAACCGACAAGCGGTCTGGATCCTTTTTCACGCGATGACCTTCTGAATCTGTTCATTCAGCTCAGAGAAAACGGAACGGCAATACTGTTTTCCACGCACATTACATCCGATATCGAAAAATGTGCGGACGATATTATTTATATCCGTAAGGGCAGAATTGAAGCGGCTATGCCGAAGGAAAATTTCCGCTCGGAATTCCGTCTTGACGGAGAAACACTCGAAGAAACTTTTCTTCGGCTGGAAAGGAGCGGCGCGTAATGAACAATCTGATGTATAAAGAGCTGACACTCAGCGCTTCAAAGCTTTCTTTTCTGTTCATAGCTTTCGGGCTTATGACGTTTCTGCCCGGCTATCCTGTTCTGGTCGGAGCGTTCTTCGTTTCTTTCGGGATATTTCATTCATTTCAGACAGCAAGGGAAAACAGTGACATCATTTACTCCGCTCTGCTCCCCGTCGGCAAATCCGATGTGGTTAAAGGCAAATTTATATTCTGCATTTTTATCGAACTCTGCGGATTCATTCTGATGACAGCGGTAACCCTCATCCGTAT
>JAFWRV010000313.1 GCA_017519685.1 Clostridia bacterium | reverse complement strand
GGTATGGATCTTGCCTCGGGAAAAAAGCGCGACTGCGTTTTTATGCAGATAAGCGAGGCCTCAAACTCAAGGTCGGTCAGAACTCTGAAATATAAATACGAGGTACGCGATCCCGCTCCGGCAGGCTATCTTCACTCAAAGTCGCCGATATATTTTGAAAACTATCTTTATGACCTTGAAAACGACCCTTATGAAAAGAATAATCTCATAAAGTCTCCCGGTTTATCAGCGGTCCGTAAAAATCTCAGGGATTTGCTTATTAAACAGATGGAGGCGGCAGGGGAGAAGAAACCGCTTATTCTTCCGGCGGTTATTAAACGGAATAAATAAAACTAACATATATTCATGAAAGGAGAATAATTCCATGATTTTAGGCGAATCCGCTGAAAACTATCTTGAAACTATTCTTATTCTTTCCCGGAAAAAGGGTAATGTCAGGTCTGTTGACATTGCCGCGGAACTCGGCTTTTCAAAGCCCAGCGTATGTGTTGCCATGAGAAATCTCAGGGAACACGGTTATGCCGTAACCGACGCAGACGGTCTGATTTCTCTTACCGAAGAAGGACTGAAAGTTGCCAACAGAGTTTATGAGAGACATCTCACGCTCAGCAATTTTTTCGTTCAGATAGGTGTTTCCGAGGATCAGGCGGCAATTGACGCCTGCCGTATTGAGCATGTTATCAGCGTTGAAACTTTTGAATGTCTCAAAAAACATATTAAGGCGGTAAGTAAGAATAATTGAAATCTTTTGTTATCGGAAAAAACGATTCCGGACAGCGGCTTGACAAGTTTATTTCAAAAGCGGTCCCTTCGCTTCCGCAATCACTGATGTATAAATATATCCGCACGAAGAGAATCAAAGTCAATTCAAAGCGTGCGGAGATTTCTCTGCGCCTTGAGGAAAATGATACTGTCGATATGTATATTAACGATGAGTTTTTCGCTCCGGTCGCCGAAAAATATGATTTTCTGTCGGCGTCAAAAAAACTCAGCGTTATTTACGAAGACAGCAATATTATGCTTCTGGACAAAAGCGTAGGTCTGCTTTCTCATCCGGACGAAAACGAGTATAACGACACCCTTATCTCAAGAGTCCGCCGTTACCTTTATGAGAAAGGCGAATACGATCCCTCCGACGAAAACTCTTTTTCACCTTCTCTTGTCAACAGAATCGACCGCAACACAGGCGGTATCGTAATCGCGGCAAAAAACGCCGAATCACTGTGCATCCTTAACCTGAAACTGAAAAACAGGGAAATCGATAAATATTATCTGTGCGTTGTTCACGGTATTCTCAAAAAAAAGAGCGGCATACTTGAGGGATATATGTCAAAGGATGAGACAAAAAACAAAGTGACTGTTTCTTCCCGCGAAATTCCCGGCGGTAAGATAATGCGTACGGAGTATTCCGTGATAGATGAGAAGGACGGGCTGTCGCTTGTCCGTGTCAAACTTTTGACCGGAAGGACTCATCAGATAAGAGCGCAGTTTGCCGCGGCGGGTCATCCGCTGCTCGGTGACGGCAAATACGGCACAAACGCGATGAATAAAAAATACGGTTACAAGAAGCAGTTTCTGTATTCATACAGACTTGTTTTCAGCTTTACCGAAGACGCCGGAATTCTCAATTATCTCAACGGGAAAGAGTTTGAAGTCCCCGATGTGTGGTTTTACCGTGAATTCATTGACGGAAAACTGACACCAGGCGAAAAATGATTTAATTTTAAAAAATATAAAAAAAGACTTGTAAAAGTTAATTAAAAAATATATAATTACATTATTATGTCGCTTTGTTCAGGCGGCAAAGAAAATATCAGAAAAGGATGAACATAGTTATGGCCAAGAAAGACAGTACCAAAACCAAGGCAGAACTCTACCGCGAAGAGCGTAAAGAGAGAATTGCCAAAGCAAACAAAAAGAATGCCAGAAGCATTGAAGCGGGCAAGGCTGTTGCCG
>JAFWRV010000312.1 GCA_017519685.1 Clostridia bacterium | reverse complement strand
GCCGCATGGGCTTTCCGATTTCTGCAGAGCATTCCGGGTGTAACAGTGATTCTGTCAGGCATGTCAGACTCTGCGCAGCTGGAGAAAAATCTTGCCACTTTCTCGGACGAGCGGAAGCTGAACGACACCGAAATGAATACTCTCCTGGGCATTGCCGAAAAGATGCTTTCCGTCGGTACGGTGCCTTGTACAGCGTGTCATTACTGCGTGAGTCATTGCCCGATTGGTCTGGATATTCCTCATTTGCTTTCTTTGTATAACGAGCACGCTTATACCGGAGGCGGTTTTATCGCGCCCATGGCTTTGAGCGCCCTGCCGCCTGAAAAGCAGCCGTCAGCCTGCCTGCAATGCTGTTCATGTGAGCAGGTATGTCCTCAGCAGATAAAAATTTCCGAGGTACTGGCGGATTTTTCCGAAAAGCTCGGATAAAACCCGATTACTGAGATTCTTTTCGAAACAGCGTATTAAGATTACGGCAGATGAAATCTGCGGAGATTGCCGCTGTAAATTCCGGTTTGACGGATTAATTGTGAAGATAGAATAAAACAATCGGAATTCAGGGTGAGAAACAATGACAACGCATGAATATCTGAACCAAATTGAAGCTGTTATAAAATACGGAAGATATAGGAATAACTGGCATTCTTTATCGCATCATAAGACACCCTCATGGTATTACCGGGATAAATTCGGTGTTTTTATCCACTGGGGTATATACAGCGTGCCGGCTTACGGCAACGAGTGGTATGCCAGGGCAATGTATGATAAGAATTGCCGTGAATTTGAGCATCACATAAAAACATACGGGCCTCAGGATAAATTCGGCTACAAGGATTTTATTCCGATGTTCACAGCGGAAAAATATGATGCAGAAGAATGGGCTTCTCTTTTTAAGAAAGCAGGAGCAAGATTTGTTATGCCCGTTTGCGAGCATCACGACGGCTTTGCAATGTATGAAACGGAATTCAACAGATGGAATGCCAAGGCGATGGGTCCCTGCAGAGACGTTGCGGGCGAGCTGAAAGCTGCCTGCGAAAAAGAGGGCCTTACCTTCTGCGCTTCAACGCACCGCGCCGAGCATTATTTCTTTATGAATATGGGCAGAACCTTTGACAGTGATGTAAATGATGATAATTACAGAGACTTTTACGGCCCCGCTTATTACAGCCCCGAATTTGACAGCGGCACTCTGCATATAACCACAGCCGACACTTATTCAACAGGAGCAAGCAGGGAATGGCTTGAGGACTGGCTGGTGCGCACCTGCGAGCTTATAGACAGGTATCAGCCGTCAATCCTTTATTTTGACTGGTGGATTCACAATCACTCCTTCAAACCGTATCTGAAAAAACTGTGCGCTTATTACTATAACCGCGCCGAAGAATGGGGAAAAGAAGTCACAATCAACTATAAGCATGAGGCGTTTCCCCCAACAGTCGCAATCTTTGATGTGGAGCGCGGTGCGCTGACGCATATTTCTCCCGTTCCATGGCAGACCGACACAGCCATAGGCAAACGCTCCTGGGGATATATAAAAGACAATGAATTCAAAAGCGCCCGTCAGATAATTACGGATTTGATTGACATAGTCAGCAAAAACGGAATGCTGCTGCTGAATATAGGCCCGAAAGCCGACGGAACGATTACAGATGAAGAAACCGCGGTCCTTCTTGAAACCGGTGAATGGCTCCGAAAGAACGGCGAAGGCATTTACCAATAAAAACAAAAATATAAAAAACAATAATTAATGTGATATTCATTCCATTTGTGAATGAAATAGAAGAATCAAAATCATAATTACAACTATATTCACATGTATTACAAGTACAGCTGCTAATATTTTTATATCCCCTAACAATTTGACTAGACGGTACTTCTAAATTACAAACATCATTATCATATTTTAAACCTCTTTCATTATCTATTTTCATAGTAACATATACAGGAATTTTAGAATAAGCATTAATTCCTTGGAAATTTGTGAACCCTATAGCATTCCCCATTGATGGAACTTGTGCCACAAATTTTGTTTTTTTACAAGATTTAAATAATTCGCAGTTTGTATCATCATTTAAATAAAAAGTTATATCTCTTAATTCATATTCTTTTTT
>JAFWRV010000311.1 GCA_017519685.1 Clostridia bacterium | reverse complement strand
GTTCAACAAATGAAGCAAGGTCTTCTTTATATTTAAGATATTTCTTCTGAATATCATCGGGACCGATGACAAGTCCTGCAAAGTCGGCCTTTTCTTCCTCGTCCTCGCTGAAGTCGTCAGCCATTTCTTTGAGATACATCTCAATAGTGCGGTCATATTCTTCGGCAATATCAACGAAGTCCACTATATAGCCGTATTCATAGACTTTTCCGGTCGGGCTTTTGTAAGGTCTGTTTACTCTTGAAATAGTCTGTAAAAGAGTGTGCTCTTTGGCGTTACGGAGCAGATACATCTTTTTAAGCCGTCTTACATCATAACCGGTAGTGAGCATTTGATTGACGATAAGAAGGTCGGGCTTGAGTGTAAATTTGAATGAATTCTGAGTATTGGTATTGACGGCCGACGGAATATCCGGGTCTGTTATAACTAGCCCTGTTTCAAGGCTGTCTTGTTTATCAAACCACTCTTTTATTTTTCTCGCCTGTCCGTTACTGCAACAGACAATCATACCGCCGATAGTATTATCCGTATTTACAAGGCGGAAGTTTTCAAAGTCTTGTTTTATAAACTGACACAGGGAGTTGATATATGAGGGCGACTCCATTATCAGCTTTTTATCCGCCTGTATTCCGGCTAATTCTAAATTTTTCTTAATTTCTGTTCTTGCTTTGGTTTCTATATCCTCTTTTTTAATTCTGAGCGTGTAGCCGTCAGCAATAGATTTGTCATAGAAATACTTGTGTATATAGTCGCCGAATTTGAGGCTGGAACGCTCTTTTTTGGAAAGCAGCGGTGTTCCGGTCATAGCGATATATACAGCGTTCGAATCTGCAAGCATAAGGTTAGTAAAGTATGTTCCTCTCAGCTTGTATGAACGGTGAGCTTCATCAACAAAGAATACTCTCTGAATTTTAGCCTGATAGTCATTGTTGGCTTTTGGTATTTTGTCCTCAAATTTCTGAACATTTACAACGGTTATTTCGCCGTCTGAATTCTGAGCAACATTAGTTGAAAGAACTTTGTTCAATTCTTTTTCAAACTCATCACGGGAATTAACATTAGTAACGGAAAGACCGATAGATGACATAACGCCCGATACCTGAGTGAGCAGGTCGAGTCTGTCAACAACATAATAGAAACGGGCAGTGATACCTTTATTTGCGTAATAGTCACGGAGAATTCTGACGGAAAGACCTGCAAGCTCTGTTTTTCCGGAGCCTTGAGTATGGAAAATAATTCCCGACTTGCCGCCCGACTCAAGTCTTTTGATTATTGCTTTTGAAGCAAAAAACTGAGGATAGCGCATTATATGTTTTTCGGGCGTCTGACCGTCAACATATATAATTCCGTATTTCAGAATATAAAGCAGTCTCTCCCTGTTAAACAAGCTTGTAACAAAGCGGTTGCAGGGAGTGTTGACATCGAGGTTTGTCTGAAATTCGGGCGTTTCCATTACGGAAGGACTGTAATGGTTATCTTTGAGAACATAAGCTATTGTATCGGTGAGGGATGAAATACAGACTTCAAGAGGTCTGGGAATCATTCTTCTTGAATCGCGTCCCCACAGACTGATCCACACAGTCCCGGCGCAGTATACCCTAATTACTAGGAATTAAAATGTC
>JAFWRV010000031.1 GCA_017519685.1 Clostridia bacterium | reverse complement strand
GCTTCAAAGAAAGGTATGACTCCGGCTCAGAGAGGAATCGCCATGCACAGATTTATGCAGTACGCGGATTTCAGAGCGGCAAAAAGCAATATTCAATCTGAGCTTGAGCGGCTGGTAAATGACGGAATGCTTACACAGGAAGAAGCAAAATCCATCGACATTGCCGAAGCGGAAAAATTTTTCCTGTCGGATACCGCAAACAGGATACTCAGCGCTGACAAGGTGTATAAGGAATATTCTTTCACCTCGCTTGTTCCTTTAGAGGAATTCAGCGCAGACATAGACGCTCAGCAGGCGGCAGGCGAAAGCATTGTCATTGAGGGCGTGGTTGACTGCGCCTATGAAAAAGACGGCAGACTGACTGTCGTTGATTTCAAAACAGACAGGGCAAAGACACCGGGTGAACTTGTTTCGCATTACTCCGGCCAGCTGAACATATATAAAAAATGCCTTGCCAAAGTTCTCGGCAAGGACAGCGCCGACGCGTTTATATATTCATTCGCACTCGGCAGGGAAATAGAAATACCGTAAAATAAAAAATGAATAATGATTGTTTACGGAAAAATTTGCAATTGCGACCTGTAAAAGCCGATTCCGTAAAGTCTTCATTATTCATTCTTCTGCCGCCTCGCGCAATAAGCGGCATCTGGTGCCGGTGACCGGACTTGAACCGGTACGCTGTTGCCAGCGAGGGATTTTAAGTCCCTTGCGTCTGCCTATTTCGCCACACCGGCGCATTATGGCGGTGGAATATTATTATAATTTATCACCGCGGATTTGTCAACTCCTATTTTACTGCGTTTTTTGACTATTGTCTTGATTTTAAAACAAATATATGTTATAAAGTATTTAACGGAAAAACTATTTTATTTAACGGAGGTATTAGCATGAACAAAAAAATCAGCACCAGAATTTTAACTTTAATTCTTGCCCTGCTTATGATTTTTTCGGCAGGTCAGAGTGCGCTTGCTTTTTCGGAGTCTTCTCCCGACGCCGTTGACCGTGAAGCGCTGAAAGCCCTTCTTTACGAGAACTTTCTTACATGCACGAGCGCTGTCGATATTCAGTCCTTCGCTCTTCCCAAAGGAAACGAAAGCAAGGATCTTATTAAAAGCATAATCAGCGAAATTACCGCTGAGGATCCCGAAATATTCCATCTCGACTCGTCAATCGGTTATGATATAGTCAGCGGCGTATATTCAAAAGCCAAATTCACTTATAAAATGGATAAGGCCGCTTATGACAGCAAGGTTGCGCAGTGCAGAACCGCCGCGGACGAGCTTACAGCCGATATCAAATCCGCAAGTCTGAGTGAAGCCGACAAAGTTCTGCTCGCTCACGACAGAATCGCAAACCTTATGGATTACAACAATGCGGCCGCCGCCAATCCGGCAAGCGCATCAAGCGATGATTTTGAAATTACAGGTGCGTTTATAAAACATCTCGGTGTCTGCGAAAGCTACTCAAAAGCCTTCCAGTATCTTATGATTAAACTCGGAATCCCCTGCCGTCTCAATCCGAGCAAGGAAATGGGTCATATGTGGAATATAGTCACCGTTGACGGTAAAGACTATCATGTTGACGTTACAAACGATGACCAGGATTCGGGTTTATTCCATGATCTTCTGCTCCGTTCAACCAACGGTCTCAGAAGTGAGATGAGCGGTTTTTACAACCACGATGACTATGACAAGACCCCGACCGACACAACATATGACAATTACTACTGGAAGAATTCCAGGAAGCAGTTCCTTCTCAAGGACAACCTTGTATATAACGAGGATTACCCCTCCGGAAACCCCGACCACACCCACAGCTTCAAAGAAGAAATCATTAAGGCGGCAACCTGCACCGAAGACGGTGAAAAGAAATTGACCTGCTCCTGCGGTTATTCATATAATGAAACAATTACCGCTCCCGGTCATAAATTCGGCGCGGCAACAAAAGAAAACGAAAAACCCGCTACCTGCACAGCAGCCGGAAGCTATGACGAGGTTGCCACCTGCTCAGTCTGCGGAGAAAAGACCAAAACGACTAAAACTATCCCCGCTCTCGGTCACAGCTTCACAAAGTATGTTGACAACGGCGACGGAACCGAAACCGCGAAATGCGACAGATGTGACGCAACAGATAAAAGATCAACAAATCCCGCTGCCAAGACAACTTTCAAAACAGGCAACGGCATAGGTATCGGATATAACGAAAAAGTTCATATTACCGCCACCTCCGCGAATCTTCCCGCGGGATATAAGCTCGCAATCTATGAGGGCGGCACTCAGAAAGCGGCGGTCGCCGCGAACGAGAAAGGTGAAGCGAAAGTTGAATATACATCCGGTCAGCTCACCTCTACCACCGATTATTTTGTCAAAGTAATTGACTCCAAGGGCAACACCGCTAAAGACGGCAATGGCAATTTACTCGAAAAGAAGATAACAATCAATGTCAGCGGCGGCTTCTTCCAGATAATCATCGCTTTCTTCAAGAGCCTGTTCGGCATGCTTAAGACTTACGACATCGGTTAATCAATTCTTTATCCCGCCGGATTGACACGGAGGAAAATATGATAAGAGTTCTTGTATATAACGAATTCCGTCACGAAAAGAATACGACCTGCAAAGCAAGCGAAATATATCCTCTCGGAATTCATACCGCGATAGCGGATTTTCTCGGCAAAGAGGAAGACATAACCGTAAATACGGTCACGCTTGATAATATCAGGGCAGGCATCACTCCGGAGATTCTCAAGGAAACCGATGTTATAATCTGGTGGGGTCATATGGCTCACGACGAAGTACCCGATGAGGTTGCCGAAGCGGTTCAGGAAGCCGTGCTCAACGGTATGGGCGCTGTATTTCTTCATTCCGCCCATAAATCCAAGCCGTTTCTCCGCCTTATGGGCACAAGCGGCTCGCTGACCTGGCGTGAAAGCGATGACCTTACAAGAGTATGGGTCTGCTCTCCGTCTCACCCGATAGCAAAGGGACTCGGAAGATATATTGAACTGCCCGCCGACGAAACCTACGGCGAACCGTTCGGAATTCCCGCTCCGGAAGACACGGTATTTATCAGCTGGTATTCAGGCGGTGAGGTATTCCGCTCCGGCTGCACATTCCGCAGAGATAACGGCAGAATCTTCTATTTCCAGCCGGGTCATGAAACTTACCCGACATATTATAATCCGGAAATACAGACGGTTATTAAAAACGCTGTACGCTGGGCTGCTCCGTCTTACCGCTGTGATGACATAATGGACTGTCCCCATCTGCCGCCGGTAAACAAAGAATAATGAAAACCGGACTTGTTTCGGCTACTTTCCGCAAGCTTTCTCCCGAAAGAATCATTGACCTCTGTAGGGAAGCGGAGCTTGACGGAATTGAATGGAGCGCCGACGTTCACGCCGTAAATCCCTCCGCCGCGTATGAGATTGCGGAAAAAATGAACGGTCTTGAGGTCTTCTCTCTCGGCAGTTATTATAAACTCGGGCAGGGTCAGGACTTTATCCCCGTTCTTGAAACCGCGAAAAAACTCGGGGCGCCGAATATAAGAATCTGGGCGGGGACTGAAAACCCGGATGATGTATCAAAAGAAAACAGGATAAAACTTGTTGAAGAGGCAAAAAGGATTTCCTACCTTGCCGGCAATGAAGGAATGACATTATCGTTTGAATATCACGGAGGAACTCTCACAGCCAATCAGCAATCCGCTGTTTCTCTGATTGAGGAGATAAACTCCGAAAATGTCCGCCTTTACTGGCAGCCGCTTGATTCTCTTGAAAAAAGCGAAATGGCGGATAATGTCAGGGAACTCTCAGACAGGAAAATCCTGCTTAATCTGCATGTTTATTATTGGGTTAACTCAGAAAGATTTCCGCTTTCCGACGGCACGGAATACTGGAAACAGTGGTTTGCCGCGGCGGGAGAAGCAGCAAACGCGGCTTTGCTGGAATTTGTAAAAGGCGACAGTGAAGCACAGTTTCTCAAAGACGCAAAAACACTGAAATCACTTATAAAATAAACAGGGAGCGGACTGAGTCCGCTCCTCATTTTATTTAATCACGCCGAATGCCCTTCCCTGATATTCATTCAGGAAATCTTCGGCGGTCTTTCTCATTTCCACCGAAACCGTGTCGCCGTCAAAGGCAAACACCACGTCCATGGTTCCGAAATATATATCAATAATCTGAACCTTGACGGTCAGTGAGTATTCGCTCATCCATACTGCGGAAGCGGCGCATTTATAGCGGCGGTTTCCGGGAATATTGCCGATTTTATCGGCGTACCCGTCCTGCTCAAACTCTGAAAAAACATTTTTCCCGAAGCCGAAACGGAGTTTCTTCTCTCCCTGCGCGTTCTCGTAATAAACGCACCCTTCATCGCCTTCAAAGTGCATTTTCATTTTTTTCCAGCCCATCGGGTTATCTTCGAAATAATATGTTTTGCCCTCTGTCTGAGAAGCGGCGGGCGACGATGTTTTTCCGACCGCGACGGCAAGTCTGAGATCGGCAGTCGCTTCTTCGAGCGCCCCGACATCACCGGGAACAGCTTCAATTTCGCCTTCCTGCGCGGGATCGACAATATATCTGAAAAAGCTGTCAAATATCAGAGCTTTGGCGTATTCTTCCTTTCCCTGGTTATCGCTCTGAATAATCAGGATGATATCTTTATCGGGAACACATATCGCGTACTGACAGCCCATTCCGTTGAAACTGAACGAATTTTCAAATGTTCTCCAGATGTAATAACCGTAACCCTGTGTTGAGAACCGGTCCTCGTTGGCAATGTCGTTGCGCACAAGAGCGGAAGTCGCGTCAATCATATACTGCCTGTCGATAATCTGCTCGCCGTTCCACTCTCCGTAATTGAGAGTAAATCTCGCTATTTTCAATAAATCAAGCGATGTGCAGATTACGGCGCTGTCACTCCAGGAATGACCTCCCGGGCACTCAAGACAGTAAGCTTCCTTGGAAACGCCGATTTTATCAAACAGTTTTATCCTGAGATAATCCATAAGCTTCATGCCGCTTATGCGTTCAACAAGTGCGCCGATGACAAACGTTCCCGTGCTGTCGTATCTGAATATCGTGCCGGGTTTTATTGCGGGCAGCGCGTCATGCTCAAAATAAACACGGAGTCTGTCGGGACTGTGATACCTGAACCAATCGGGGCCGTAAAGAGCCGTTGTCATAGTCAGCATATTGCGGATAGTCTGTTTTCTCAGATAAGGATGAGTTTTCTCCGAGATTTTATCGGGAAAATATTTCTCAATCGGGTCATCAAGATTGATGAGTCCTTCCTGAACAAGAAATCCGACGGCAAGAGCGGTTATGCTTTTTGACACGGAATACTGGCGGTGAAGATAATCCCTGTGAAACGGCTTCCAGTATTTTTCGAATACAATACTGTTTCCCCTTGCGATTATAACCGAGTGCGTTGAAAGACGGTTTGACTCAAGAGTATTGATAAATTTAAGGATTGACGATGAAGCGATACCGCATTTTTCGGGAGAGACATAATTAAACATATCTTTTCATTTCCTTTTCAGTCTTTTAATCTATTATACAGTAAAAACAGAAAAAGTAAAGCCGCAGTAAATACCGCGGCTTTACAAATCTATGGCTCAAAGTATGTAGTTAGTCATCACTAACTATATATTTACCATATTTATCCGCTTTTGTCAAGAGATAAACAAAAATTCCCGCTGTATCGCGCAGAAAAAACAGGGCGGAAATCCGCCCTGTCAAAAGACACATTATTATTTCTCTTCCTTGCCGACTGCGTAAATCTCCTCTTCCGATGCTCCGGTACCCGCAAGGCGTTCTCTTTCCTCAAGAACGCGGATAACTTTTTCGTGCTTTTCGTCTGTATAATCCCAGAACAAAAGATACGGAATGAAGCAGAGAATATGACCCACCAGGTCAAACGCGACACCGATTACCACGCACTTTGCCCTGATATCGTCCATAAAGAGAATGTCATAGTCGGAGGTGAAGCCGACGTGATAAAACAAAACGGGAATAATAAGACTGATG
>JAFWRV010000310.1 GCA_017519685.1 Clostridia bacterium | reverse complement strand
TTGCAGCCATAAAATGTAACATCGCCTATGCTTATGACACTGTCGGGGATGGTTATACTTGTAAGCTCGGTGCAACGGTTGAATGCATAATTGCCTATACTTGTGACTGGATAACCCTCAATTGTACCGGGAATTTCAAGATCTCCGCCTGCATTTTTATCACAACCGGTAATTGTAACTTCACCGTCGATTATTTCATAAGTCAGTACACTGAAGGGATCAATTGAATCCGGATTATTGAAATTAATATTTGCACTGAGAAGGGTGGTGTTATCTTCTCCGATTTCAATTGCGTTCCATTCTTCCTCAGTGCCGGTGAAATAAACATCCTCAAGCCCGGCGCAAAGGTAAAACGCAGAATCACCTATTCTTGTGACACTGTACGGGATGGTTACGTTTGTTAAATCAGTGCAGCCGGCGAATGCGCTGTCACCTATGCTTGTGACACTGAACGGGATTGTAAAACTTTCAAGTCCGGTGCGGCCGGTGAATGCGCCGTCACCTATGCTTGTGACAGAGCCGTCATCGGGAATAATGCTGTATTTACAGCCCGCGATAAGAGTTTTGCTTGCTGTTTCTATCAGGCAATCCCCTTCGCTGTGATAGACGGTATTTCCCGAAGCCACGGTTATGCCTGTAAGCCCGGCGCAACCGGAAAACGCAGAATCATCTATGCTTGTGACACTGTCGGGGATTGTAATACCTGTAAGCCCGCAGTGTTCGAATGCATGATCGCCTATGCTTGTGACACTGTTGCCGATGGTTACACTTGTAAGGCCGATACAGTAGGAGAATGCACCATCACCTATACCTGTGACACTGTCGGGAATGGTTATGCCGGTAAGACCGGCGCAGCCTTCAAATGCATAATCATCTACATTTGTAACGGGACAATTCTCAATTGTATCCGGAATCGCAAGCTCACCGTTTGCGTTTTCATCACAATCGGTAATTACAACTGTGCCGTTGTTGATTTCGTAGGATAAATCACCGTATGTGCCGCCGTACGCTTTTGCTCTGACGGAAATCAAAGATGATAACCCGGGCAATCCGAACCCCACGAATCCGCTAAGGGGCGCGATGCCGAAAATCATAACCGCACACATTATCAGAGCAATGATTTTTTCAACTCTCTTTTTCACAAACATACCTCCCTGAAATAACTATTTTATAAAAATACATATATAGCTTATCATAAAATAATTATTAAATCAATAAATTATTTGCTTTTACGAAAAAATGAAAACCGGCGGGATGTAAACAATCAGTAATCAATAATTATAACCGATTGCACACCCGCCAAAGCAGAGAGATTTTTTTACATTTTCAGTCGGGATTTCCGAAATAATAAAAGGTTTCGTCTTCGCTTATCCGCTTGAGCCCCGAGGAAATAATCATATGGTATGAAGCGGTATTCTGCTTATAGCACCGCGCCCATACGTCAATGCCGAGCTCCTTTTGAGCGTAACGCAGAGCGGCGCGGTATGCGTCCGAGCCGAGTCCCCTGCCCTGATATTCCTTGAGAATACGGCATCCGAGCTCCGCCTTTCCGCCGTAAGTGAAATTCCAGAGAATTGCTTCCCCGATCATTTCACCGTCTGCGGACTCGCGGATCGCAAGGTTAACCGAGTCGCCGGCTTTCATATCGTGACAGGCGGCGTCATAGAAGGTATCCTCGTCGATTGCCGATGTGATATATATGTCCTCGCGGTAATCGTAGCCCCAGTAAAGATTGTTTTCAACATCCGTACTGAGCCGCAGATATGCGGGTTTATCCGACTCGCGAAAGCCCATAAGCACTGTTTTTTCACCGTTTAGAACAGGATAATCCTCAATTTCGCAAGCGGGCGAGCCGACATGGACAAGACGCTTATGAAAACGCAAGACCGGCTGATACTGAAGCTTTGAGGTTCTTATACCCGGGTCGCCGGAATCGTCTTCTCTGTTTATATATTTCAGATTCCTGACGTAAATATCCCTGATAAGCCGGACAAATCCGCGATACATAACCGGATAAGCTCCTTCATAGGTTCTCAGCGCTTTTTCAATATGGATAATAAGACATTCGCCTATGACCTCGCCGATAGTGAAAGCGGCAATCTCATCTCCGACCGTCAGCACCGCTCCGATAAGACCGAGCGAAGAAAACTTCTCAAGAAGTTTCAGTGTACCTTCAAACTCCGCCTGCTCAAGCTTATTGGCATCGGTATGCTCCGATTTGTATTTTTCAAGAAACTTTCTGACTGCCGGGATATCGTCATTCATCATTCTTCTTATGACGGGTTCGCCGTAAAGCTTCGTGAATTTATTGATATGATTTCTCTGACCTCTGAACTTACCTCCCTTAAAATCGAGAGCGGTCGCAAAATCATAAATATAATCACTCCATTTGACTTCATAATCCGCGGCAAACGGCTGAAGCCGGGCATCATTTTTGATTTTTTCAAACTCGCTGTCACCGATTCCGAAGAAACGCAGAGCAAGACCGTTTTCTCTGACATAATCAATCAGAAGGTCAATCATTCCGTCCGGGTCATCGCCGTAAGGATAACTGAAAGCGGGCTGGCCGTTGATTTCCTCGCGGATTACAAAAGTATTGTTCCTGACACAGAACATCGGGTCGGCGTTGCACTGCCAGAGGATAAACGAGCCGACGGAAATATCGCTGCACAGGTAAGGGCTCTTACGCAGCCACGGCGCCCAACGGGAAAGCGTTTCTTCGGAATATGGGATAAACTCAAGCATACCGGCGGCACTGTCAACCGCCGTTTTACATTCAGTCATAATTTCACAACTCTCAATAACCGTTAAATTCAATTTTACTCAATTGTATTTTACACAATTATTTTATCACATGGCCTTCTGTTTGTCAAGAGTGAGAAAGATACGGAGAGGTTTTATTTGCGGGGTGAACGTATGGAAACTGTAATCAGCCGTAAAAATATTCTGTTTTTATGTATTGATATTGAAAAAAACCGATAAC
>JAFWRV010000309.1 GCA_017519685.1 Clostridia bacterium | reverse complement strand
GTTATCTATAAAGAAAACGATGTCCGCAAGGATTCGTATGCCCGAAGTGTTGGTGACGGGGGATTTATCCAGTTCGTACACGTCATGTTTGTCAGTGTAAAAGCTGCCGCCGCCAAACATCTGTAGCCGCAGGAACCGTAATGCATAGCACACGCTTGCCGCTCACAACTTGGTTTTGGGCGATATACCTTTGTGCTACGGATAAATGCGGCATTTCAACAAAGGCATTCTTTCTTGATACCTCTCATGGCAGCTGTGAAAACTATCAACCCTATTTGGATGAATACTGTTTTCGCTTTAATCGCAGGTTTTGTCCTGAACAACTCTTTTCAAGATTGTCAAGGGCTGTTGCTGCTTCTTGTATCCGGCTGAGCTGAATCGATACGTATAATATATTATATTAAATATCAAGTGATTTTTCAAGCGATGCGAACAAAAAATAATGTGTGAAATTGTAAAGTCGTCAATGCCGGTAATGGGCTGCATACGGTCTCTGGGGCATAAAGACAGACAAGCAGTGTTTTCAAAACCACAAATAAATAGTACATTGTTTTCCCCCGTGTCTTTCGATTCTTGCTGCCGGATTTTTCAAAACAATCATACCATATCTACCCGTATCCGCGCAATAAAAAGTTGAAATCAATCGGAGACGCTTGTTTAACGCCGCGGTGCGCTGAAGCATCAACCGTTTTTTGCGTGTGATTTCCGAAACATTAAAAAAATGAGAAAAAACGCGTTTGATTTTCTCGAGTGCTGATTGTGTACTTTATTTTTTTGTAACGGTGTGATATAATGGTTATGATATTCATTAATTTATGAGGTAATTATGAAAAAGATACTTTTAATTCTCGGTATTGTGTGCGTTATCGTCTGCGTTTTGTCGCTGCTATTTGCCGCGTTGAATCTTCACGGTTATCACAATGTGCTAGACGGCTCGGCAAATCTTTATAACAGACTGCATCAGAGAATGATTATATTTTTCATCGTGGGAATTGTTTCCGGAACAGCCGGCACGGCGTGTATGATAATTCAATCAAAAATTTAAATTTCGCATCTTCGCGAACTTGCCGGCAGGTTTCATCCGAAGCCGGTCGGAATAACGATAATCAGAATCCGGAAAGATACCGGAAAGGAGTTTCAGATGATACTGTTTGTTGATGCCTGTGTACGGAAGGATTCGCGCACTCTGCGCCTGGCGGAGCATCTCCTGAATACACTCGGCGAGCCGTATGAGCGTCTGCGTCTCGCGGATTGCTCTTTTCCCGCCGCGGATGAAAAGTTTCTGGCAGAGAGAGACCGCCTTATATACGAAGGAAATTTTACCGCTCCCTTGTTTGAATATGCAGGTCAATTTGCCCGGGCAGACGCGATTGTTATCGCCGCGCCGTTCTGGGATCTTTCCTTCCCCGCGCTGCTGAAGGTTTATATTGAGCAGGTGAATGTTATCGGGCTGACCTTCAGATACACGCAGGAAGGCATACCCGAAGGTCTCTGCCGCGCCGATACTCTTTATTATGTCACGACCGCCGGGGGCGAATTCTTCCCCGAAAGCTACGGATTCGGATATGTTGACGCGCTCGCGAAGAATTTTTACGGCATCAAAAACACGGAGCTCATCAAGGCAACCGGTCTTGACATTGACGGAGCGCAGACAAAAAAAATACTGCTTGAGTGTGAAAAAGACATAACGGAAAGGTTCGGAAAAAAGCAATGACAATAGAAACATCAAAGCGAAACTTTTCTGTCTGCAAAGTGAAAGAAATCAAGCCGTCCGATCTTTCTGCAGAATTCTGTTTCACAGGTAAAACCGATGAGGAATTATCGCTCGTCTGTCTTACGGAAAACGCGCCGGAGGATACTCTGGAACGGGAAGACGGCTGGCGGGCTTTCCGCATCAAGGGTGTGCTGGATTTTTCGCTGGTCGGAGTACTCTCTCCGATTGCCGGTCTGCTCGCTGAAAACAATATCGGCATTTTTACAGTTTCGACTTATAACACAGACTATATTCTCGTAAAAAAAGAAAATTATGAAAAGGCACTGACACTGTTGAAGAACAACGGATATACCGTAATATAAATCTGGTTTAACAATACTCTTTCCATCGGAAAGGGAATACATAATAAGGGGAAAAAGATATGAAAGTTCTTAAAAAAGCAACAGCGATTATCCTTTCCGCCGCAATGATTGCCGTTACAACCGTGAACGCTTTTGCCGCAAACGGAAGCAAAGAGGGCTACGGATTTGCCGAGCACGCGGTTGATAATGTTTTCGGCGTTATTCAGGACGGCCTTTTTGCTGCTCTTACGGCGATTAACCTGCGTTTCGTTGTTGTATGCCCAGTCGAGCAGCTGCCGCAGGACAGGAAGGAACGAGCGCCCGCGGTCGGTGAG
>JAFWRV010000308.1 GCA_017519685.1 Clostridia bacterium | reverse complement strand
GTCATTCGGCTATCCCGATTACAGTTTCTTCAGGATAGTTTCATCAACAGGCACCTGCAACACAGACGGAATAATCAATCTCTCCTCGACCACGCTCGGAGCGACAGGCGCGTTAAACGGCGAAAAGCTGAGTTTCGGCGATAAGAAGCCTGACGAAAAATACATTTCCCCCGACGGAAAAATTGACGTTTCAACTGCGCTGCTTCCCGATAACACCTGGATTTTTCTCAATCAGCATCACGAGGTCGGAAGAAATGACGCTGTTCTCAATCTTTTCGTGGCGCTGATTCTCGGAAAAATTGAGGATGTAAATTCCGACCCCGAAAACTATCCCGGATTCAATCATTCCGCATATACGGAAAAAATCCGCCGCAGACTCCTGCCCGAAGCGGATAAAATTCTTTCCGAAACCGAGAAAGGAAAACCTGATTTTTCAGCGGATATTATCCGGCAGCTGAGTGAAGTCGCCGAAGAAGGCAGACGGGTGCTCAATATGACGGTCGCCGACGCCGGAAAAGCGAAAAACGCGGAAGAAAAACTGACTGAAATGCTTGTCAAATCCGGAGTTATTTCAGCGCCCGTCAGTCCATCGGAAAAGGATATCCGATTGGAAAAATTCTCGGAAAAACTCAGTCTGTTTCTTTTAAACAGTCTCGGAGGCGGAAATCTCCGCGACAGGATAAAGAGAACATTCAAACGCTGATACAGGGAAATATCATTCATAATTTATAAAAGGGGGTTTTTGTATGGCGCATTGCCCGAATTGCGGTAAAAAGCTTCACATTTATAACTGGAAACAAAACTGTCCCCATTGCGGAATTAATCTCGTCTATTTCAATTCAAATGAAAAACTGCTTGAAGAAAGTGAAAAGACCGAGATTGCCCACGCGCATTTTCAGCCCGGTGTTGACAGAGCAAAGGCGTCAACAATCGGTTCGCTGCCTGCTATTATGCGAATCGTTCTCTCTGTTCTTCCGCTGGCGTCGCTGATGCTGCCGCTGGTAAAGCTGAACGGACCGGAGGGTTCAAAATCGGTAAACGTGATTAGTATTTATAATTTTATCAATGACGCCGGATTCGGAACCGTATTCGGCAAAGCTTTTTCGGGTAACACGGTATTCCTCTCGGTGGTGATGCTGCTTGTTTCCGCTGTGCTCATTCTTGTTGCCGGTCTTTTACTTATGAAATCTCTCGGCAAGCACGGCAGGAAAATCAACCTGATATTTGACTCCGTCAAGCTTGCGCTTGCGGTCGGCTCAATCATCTGCTTCTCGGTTTCGGATATTCCGTCATGCCTTACGGATTATAATTACACCTCCGGCAGTCTTCATATCGGATGTTTCGTATATGCGGGACTGTTTCTCGCCTTACTGATATACAGTCAGATACTTGCGGTAAAAGGACTGAAAATCAAGCACTCCCTCTGTCTCATCGGCGGTATTCCTTCGGACGAGTATTTCAAGATGGTCGATGAAGGCGTCAGCGAACTTGAGATAAAAAAAGAAATGGTCAGAAGACTGACCGTTATGCAGGAAGAAGTCCGGGCACAAGCCGCCGAAGCGCAGGC
>JAFWRV010000307.1 GCA_017519685.1 Clostridia bacterium | reverse complement strand
GGAGCTGGAGGAGATCATCGGCAGCTGCTCCCTTCCGGTGATCATTAAGGGAATCCTGAGCCTGCATGACGCGGGACGCTGCCTGGAAGCCGGCGCGCAGGGACTGCTGATTTCCCATCACAACAACCGGATCGAATACGCGATGCCGCCGCTGGCCATGATCCCGGAGATCGCGGATCTGACGGGCGGACGCGTCCCGATCTTTGTGGACTGCGAGATCCAGACCGGCATGGACGCCTTCAAGGCGCTTGCCCTGCAACGTAGGGCAAGCATTCATGCTTGCCGAAAACATCAAAACACTCCATACGGCACGGAAGAATCCGTGCCCTACGTTTTGGGATAGGAGCTTGTGACAACGAGACGGGTGTGGCGATACGTAACCGTGTCCGGTTTCAGGACATCGGTAAGCAGGATTCGGCGCGCGGGTAACTGCCGATGGCCGGGCGGCACAATCCGCCGGTATTGACAAGCGCAAAAAAACAGCTCCGCGGGAAGCCCTGCGGAACTGTAATTATTATTTTAGTTTTTGAATTTGTCAAAAATATTCTTTTTACCGTTTCCGGCAGGCGCTCCTCTTTTGACTCCGAGTTCCTTCTCGAGCTCCTGCATGAGTTCCTTCTGTCGGGCATTGAGATTTTTGGGAATATCAACAATTATTCTGACGACCATATCGCCTTTGTTTTTGCTGTTTACAACCTGAATTCCCTTGCCTCTCAGACTGAATTCATCGCCGGACTGCGTTCCGGCAGGAATATCAATAAAGACATCGCCGTAAAGAGTGGGTATCCTTATCTTGTCGCCGAGAGCCGCCTGCGTGAAGCTGATATGCTGGTCAAGATGCACCGTATATCCCTCACGGGTAAAGTACGGATGAGGTCTTACAAACACAACAACCTCAAGGTCGCCGGCAGGGCCGCCGTTTATACCGGCGTTACCGGCTCCGCGCACCGCAAACGACTGTCTGTCGTCAATGCCTGCGGGAACATCTATCTCGATTGTCTTTTTGCTGCTGATTCTGCCGTTTCCGCGGCACTTCTGACAGGGATGCTCGTTATATTTTCCTTTGCCGCCGCATTTCGGGCAGGATTTCTGGGTCTGCATTGTGCCGAAAATCGACTGCTGAGTTACCGTCACATAACCTCTGCCCTTACAGTCCGGACAGGTTACGGGACTTGAGCCCGCCGCGGCACCCGAACCGTGACAGTCCGGGCAGACGTCAATCTTGCTGACATCAACCTTCCGCTTGCAGCCCTTTGCCGCTTCTTCAAACGAAATCGTGATTCTTGTCCTGATATCTTCGCCCTGACGCGGTCCGTTGGGATTTCTCCTCTGACCGCCGCCGAAAGGACTGCCTCCGCCGAAGAACGAGCCGAATATATCTCCGAGGTCAACGTCAAATCCGCCGAACGGATTGCCGCCCGCGTTCGGATTGAAATTCGGATCCACTCCTGCGTGACCGAACTGGTCGTAACGCGCTTTCTTATCGCTGTCGGACAGCACTTCGTATGCTTCGTTAACCTCTTTGAATTTTGCCTCCGCAGTTGAATCACCGGGATGTAGGTCCGGGTGATACTGCTTGGCCTTCTGCCTGTATGCTTTTTTTATCTCGTCCTCGGTCGCGTTTTTGTTTACGCCGAGGATCTCATAATAATCTCTCTTATCCGCCAAGTCTGTCACTCCCGAACCTTACCATATTCCGCCTCATCAGAGACCCGGACTGAATTCATTACTGGTCGCCGGCCTCTGTGAAATCGGTGTAATTTGCGTTATCTGCGCCGCCTGCTTCGGGGCCTGCCGCTCCGGGCTGACCTTCTGCGCCGCCGGCTGCTTTATATAATTTCTCGCTTATCTCATAGAATTTCTGTGTGAGTTCATCCTTGCGGTTCTTTATGAGATTGATATCTTCACCCTTGAGCGCTTCCTTGAGGGCGTCAACCTTTTCGGTTACGGCGGACTTGTCCGCTTCATCGAATTTGTCGCCGTTTTCGTTTATGAGTTTTTCACACTGATAAACCATCTGGTCGGCTTCGTTGCGGGTGTCAACATCTTCCTTGTGCTTCTTATCTTCCTCGGCGAATCTCTCTGCCTCGGCGACTGCCTTTTCAATATCCTCTTTGCTCATATTTGAGGAAGCGGTGATTGAAATCGACTGCTCCTTCTGAGTGCCGAGATCCTTTGCGGAAACGTGAACGATGCCGTTCGCGTCGATATCGAATGTAACCTCAATCTGAGGTACGCCTCTCGGAGCGGGAAGAATTCCGTCGAGATGGAATACGCCCAGGGTCTTGTTATCTTTCGCGAATTCTCTTTCGCCCTGAAGAACATGGACCTCAACGCTCGGCTGATTGTCGGCTGCGGTTGAGAAAATCTGGCTCTTCTTGACGGGGATGGTGGTGTTTCTGTCGATAATCTTTGTATTTACGCCGCCCATGGTTTCGATACCGAGTGAAAGCGGAGTAACGTCGAGCAGAAGAAGTCCCTGCACGTCGCCGCCGATAACACCGCCCTGAATCGCCGCGCCTATCGCGACACATTCATCGGGGTTGATGCCCTTGAAGGGTTCGATACCCATGAACTTTTTGATTGCTTCCTGAACGGCGGGAATTCTTGATGAACCGCCGACCATGAGAACCTTGTTGATTTCTGATGTCTTGAGACCTGAATCGTTCATTGCCTGACGAACGGGACCCATTGTCGCTTCGACAAGATCGGATGTAAGCTCATTGAACTTCGCTCTGGTGAGTGTTGTTTCAAGATGCTTGGGGCCGGTAGCGTCCGCTGTGATATAAGGCAGAGAGATTGTTGAAGTGGTGACGCCGGAAAGCTCGATTTTTGCCTTTTCGGCCGCTTCCTTGAGTCTCTGCATCGCCATTTTATCGCTGCGCAGATCGAAGCCCTGATCCTTCTTGAATTCATCAACAAGCCAGTCAATGATTCTCTGGTCAAAATCGTCGCCGCCGAGACGGTTGTTACCTGCCGTTGCGAGAACTTCCTGAACACCGTCACCCATATCGATGATTGAAACATCGAAGGTGCCGCCGCCGAGGTCGTAAACCATAATCTTCTGCTCGGTTTCCTTGTCGATACCGTAAGCGAGAGCCGCGGCTGTGGGCTCATTGATGATTCTCTTGACATCAAGTCCGGCTATCTTGCCGGCATCCTTGGTCGCCTGTCTCTGAGAGTCGGTGAAATACGCGGGAACCGTGATGACCGCTTCAGTGACTTTCTCACCGATATATGCCTCGGCGTCCGCCTTGAGCTTCTGAAGAATCATTGCCGAGATTTCCTGAGGAGTATATTTTTTGTCGTCAATTGATACTCTGTAATCGGAGCCCATCTGCCTCTTGATTGATGAGATGGTCTTATCGGGATTTGTGATAGCCTGTCTTTTTGCCACCTGGCCTACCATTCTTTCGCCGTTCTTACCGAACGCCACGACTGAAGGAGTTGTTCTTGCGCCCTCAGCGTTCGCGATAACCACGGGCTCGCCGCCCTCAATAACCGCCACGCATGAATTTGTTGTACCTAAGTCGATACCTATAACTTTTGACATAATGTTTACCTCCGTATATTAAGTAAAATTTTTTATGAATTAAGTGTTTGCCACTTTGACTACCGCTTCGCGGATTATTTTATCCCCGAATTTGTAGCCCTTGCTGAAAACCTGGGCAATAACGTTCTTATCAAGGTTTTCATCCTCGACAACCATTACCGCTGAATGAATCGCGGGATCGAATGTTTCCCCCTCTTCTCCGAAGGACTCGACTCCGTTTTTCTCAAGCACTCCGAGAAACTGTTTGAATATAAGCTCAATTCCCTTACGGTACGCTTCCGGGTCGGCGCCCTCATCGGCTGCCGCTCTCTCGAAATTATCGATTATCGGCAGGAACTCATTTATGATATCCGCCTTTGAAGAAGAATAAATATCGGCTTTTTCTTTCTGCGAACGCTTGCGGAAATTATCATACTCCGCGTAAAGTCTCAGATATTTATCCTCCTTGTCGGCAAGCTCCTGTCTGAGTTTTTCGATTTCTCCGTCGGATTTGTCCTTCTTTTTGTCCTTTGCCGGTTTTTCTTCTTTTGCTTCTTTTGCTTCTTTCACTTCGTTTTCATCTGTGATTCCGGCTTCGTTTTCTTTTATTATTTCTTCATTATTTTCCTTTTTCATCCTTACACCCTTTCTATTCCTCCAGCGCCGATGTTATCAGACGCCCGACAAGGTCGGTAAGATAACGCACGGAAGGAATGATGTTTTCATAATCCATCCTCGTGGGGCCTATAACTCCTATCGTACCGGAATCGTCTCCGTTAACCGAATACTTTGATATTACAACGCTTGAATCCTCAAGCTGCTTATATCTGTTTTCAGAGCCGATGCTTACATTAAGCTGACCTTTATATGAATGAATAACATCGTTAAGCGGTTCCTTCCTGCTTAAAAACTCAAGCAGAGAAGCAATACTGTCGCCGTAATCCTTGAGCGCGAGCAGGTTTGAGCTGCCGCCTATGACAAGGCGGGAATCGCCTGTGCTCCCGGCAAGATCGCTGACCGCCGCGAGGAGCGGAAGCATAATGAAATAATCTTCCTCAACCGAGGCGGCAACCGTCTGAACGGATGCCAGACTGATGTCAACCGACGGCTTACCGATGAAAAATGTTTTGACGAGATTGTAAAACTTTTCGAGTATATCGGCATTCAGTTCCCCGTCAACCCTGCACATCCTGCTTTTGAGGATGCCGTTTGAAGTGAGGAGCACCATCATCGCAGTGTGTCTGCCAACGGGAACAAGCTCAATCTTTCTGACAAGATTGGTTTCGCCGACAGGAGCGGTTGAAACACACGCGCATTTGGTGATATCCGCGAGCAGCTCCCGCGCGCTGTTTACAAGTTTCTCGGGGTCGCCGATTGATGATGAAATGCCGGCGTCAATCATCCGCTTCGTGTATTCGTCGATATCCCGCACCATCATCAGATTGTCAACATAATATCTGTATCCCTTTTCCGAAGGAATACGGCCCGCGGAGGTATGCGGCTGAATAAGATAACCGAGCTGGTCAAGTTCATTCATCTCGTTACGCACCGTTGCCGACGAGCAGTTCATCCCGGTCGCGGCAAGCAGACCCTTTGAGCCGACAGGTTCTCCGGTCTTGATATAAAGCTCAACAACCGACGCGAGTATCTGATTTTTTCTCTCACTGAGCTCTGCCATAAGCATCCTCCTTTCGGGAATAATATATCGAGTGCCAAGTTTAGCACTCTTATTGCTCGAGTGCTAATTTCTGAACATATAATAATCCAAACCGCGGCGTTTGTCAATAATTTATTTGTAAACACTTTGTGAATTTCGGGAAAACCGCAAATAAAAAGCACCGAATATATCGGTGCTTTCTAAAATTCAGTCATTAATGAGTTCATCTAAATCAAAATCAAGCAATACATCCTTAGGGTCTATTCCGTTTGCTTCTATTTCTTCTTTGATGGAGAGCAAAGAATCGTAATAACCTATAAGGACACCTTGCTGAAGTTCTTCAATCTTATCAGTTTCCTTCGTTTCATTTACTCCTTCAAGTATAGAACCAACAATTTCTCGAAGAATCATTATAATTTCGTTATTCTTTTTTTCTTTTTTCATATACTTTCCTTTATGCTAAAAACACCCTAAACTTGCTCGTTTTCTGCATAAAAAGGGTACTTTGGGCGTATTCTATACGATTAGCATCGCATCTCCGAATGAGAAAAACCTGTATTTTTCTTTTACGGCGGTTTTATACGCGTTCATTGTGCTGTCATAGCCCGCGAAGGCGCAAACAAGCATAATGAGCGTGCTTTCGGGCAGATGGAAATTCGTTATAAGGCAGTCAATACATTTAAATTCATAGCCGGGGTAGATGAATATGCTTGTCCATCCTTCATCCGCGACTATTTCTCCGCGCAGTGAAGCGACGGTTTCAAGAGTTCTCGTGCAGGTGGTTCCGACCGCGAAAACCCTGCCTCCCCTTGCCTTTGTGCGGTTGATGATTTCGGCGGTTTCCTCCGGCAGATAATAATGCTCGGAATGCATGTGGTGGTCCTCTATATTATCCGCCTTGACCGGTCTGAACGTGCCGAGGCCGACATGAAGGGTTACAAATCCGGTTTCGACTCCCATATCCCTGATTTTGTCAAGCAGAGCGGGTGTGAAATGAAGCCCCGCGGTAGGGGCTGCGGCGGAACCGTTTTCCCTCGCGTAAACAGTCTGATACCTGTCTTTATCCTCAAGCTTTTCGGTTATGTAATGAGGAAGCGGCATTTCGCCTATTTTATCAATTACATTGAAAAAATTACCCTCAAATTCAAACTCGGCAATGCGGTTTCCGTCGGGTAAAACCTCCGTAATCTCCGCTTTGAGCGAGCCGTCGCCGAAAGTGAATCTGTTGCCTTTTTTCGCCTTTTTACCCGGGCCCGTAATCACTTCCCACGATGTCTGCGATTTCTGATTGAGCAGAAGAAATTCAACGGTCGCGCCGGTGTCGGTCCTCGT
Organism: Clostridia bacterium; assembly: GCA_017519685.1. Classification (GTDB taxonomy): domain Bacteria; phylum Bacillota; class Clostridia; order Oscillospirales; family Acutalibacteraceae; genus CAG-177. The sequence goes on along the minus strand of JAFWRV010000307.1, from coordinate 3,113 downwards.
GCCGTACATCCGCGCCGGAAGCACCTTCGTATCATTCAGTATCAGACAGTCTCCGGGTCTGAAAAACTCCGTGATATCACGGAATACGGTATTTTTTATCTCTCCGCTTTCTTTATCAAGCACCATAAGCCGGGAGCTGTCTCTCGGCTCGGCGGGATGCTGGGCAATAAGCTCCTGCGGGAGATCGTAGAAAAAATCGCTGCGTTTCATAATGCACCTCTGCGTTAAAACCGTTAATCAATTACAGATTATAATATTTTTTGATTGACTATCGGAAAATTATGTGATAATATTAGAACAATTATATATAAAATAATTTAAAAGTCAATATCTTACGCTTGAAAAGAGGCAATCACAATGAAGAATTACAAAGTAGGTATCATAGGCGCAACAGGTATGGTAGGCCAGAGATTTGTCACATTGCTCGCAAATCATCCCTGGTTTCATATCGAGGTTCTTGCAGCGAGCTCACGCTCGGCAGGAAAGGCATACAAAGACGCGGTCGGCAAAAAATGGGCAATGCAGGCCGACATTCCCGCCAATGTAGCGGAAATGACCGTTATGGACGCGACAGCCGATATTGAAAAAATAGCTGCTGCCGTTGATTTTGTTTTCTGCGCGGTTGATATGAAGAAAGACGAGATAAAGGCGCTTGAGGAAGCATACGCCAAAGCGGAATGCCCCGTTATCTCAAACAACAGCGCAAACAGACACACCCCCGATGTTCCGATGATTATTCCGGAGCTCAACGACGACCACGCCGTTATTATTGACGCTCAGAAAAAACGTCTCGGAACAAAACGCGGATTTATCGCCGTCAAATCAAACTGCTCGCTTCAGAGCTATGTTCCCGCTCTCTGGCCCCTTGATGAGAAATACGGCGTCAAAGACGTTCTCGTATGTACCTATCAGGCAATCTCCGGAGCAGGCAAGACCTTTGAGACCTGGCCCGAAATGATTGACAATGTCATCCCCTACATCGGCGGAGAGGAAGAAAAGAGCGAAATCGAGCCCCTTAAAATCTGGGGTAAGGTTGAGGGAGATAAAATAGTTCCCGCTTCAAAGCCGAACTTCACTGCGCAGTGTCTCAGAGTCGCGGCTTCCGACGGCCATATGGCCGCGGTTTTCGTAAGATTCGATAAAAAACCGTCAATTGACGAAATCAAGAAAATCTGGGCGGACTTCAAGGGTTATCCCCAGATTGAAAACCTTCCCTCGGCTCCCAAGCAGTTCCTCAACTACTTTGAGGAGGATAATCTTCCCCAGACAAAGCTTCAGAGAAATCTTGAAAACGGTATGGCAATTTCCGTCGGCCGTCTCAGAGAAGACACACAGTATGACTATAAGTTTGTCTGTCTTTCACACAATACTCTCAGGGGCGCCGCGGGCGGCGGAGTCCTTCTTGCCGAAACTCTCTGCAATAAGGGTTATATCGTAAGCAAATTCTGATACAGTTTACCGAAAGGATGATATATTATGAAACCGATTATTTTCACCGGCGCAGGCGTTGCCATCATCACACCGTTCAATGAGGACCAGTCGGTCAATTACGACCGCTTCTGCGAGATAGTTGAATATCAGCTCAAAAAAGGCACCGACGCCATCGTCGTATGCGGCACATCCGGTGAGGCGAAAACCCTCTCAACCGAAGAACACGTCCGTCTTATCAAACTCTGCGTTGAGGTCGTAAACCATAAGGTTCCGGTTATAGCCGGCGCCGGCAGCAACGATACCCACTACGCGGTTAATCTTTCAAACGAAGCGGAAAAATGCGGCGTTGACGCTCTGCTTTCCGTTACTCCTTATTACAACAAGACCTCCCAGAGAGGTCTTATCACCCACTATAATTTCATTGCTGACAGAGTCAGCACCCCGATTATTCTTTACAACGTTCCGTCAAGAACAGGTGTAAACATCAAACCGGAAACATACGCCGAGCTCTGCAAGCATCCGAGAATCGTCGCCACCAAAGAAGCAAACGGCGATATCTCCGAAATCGCTCAGACTGCCGCTCTCTGCGGAGATGAACTCGCGATTTATTCGGGTAATGACGACCAGGCAACCGCCATTATGTCGCTCGGCGGCAAGGGCGTTATCTCGGTTCTTTCAAATGTTGTTCCCGGTGTCGCTCACGAAATAGTTCAGAAATATCTTGACGGCGACTATATCGGCAGCCGTCAGCTTCAGCTCGAATGGCTTGACCTGTGCAACGCTCTTTTTGCCGATGTCAACCCCATTCCCGTCAAGGAAGCAATGAACATGATGGGTCTCAATGTCGGCCCGGTCCGTCTTCCTCTTGTTGAGATGGATGACGCGGGCAAGGCAAAGCTCAGAGCAAGTCTTGTCAGACACGGACTCATCGAGGCATAATTATGATTAAAATAATTCTCAACGGATGCAACGGCCACATGGGCGCCGCTGTCACCGAGTGCGTCGGCGGCAGGGAAGACGCGGAGATAGTTGCCGGAGTCGATATCAACACCGAGAGCAAAAGCTATCCGGTTTATCCCTCATTTGACGCCGTACCCGAAACAGGCGCCGATGTGCTGATTGATTTTTCCGTATATAAAGCGTTTGACGGTATGCTCGCTTATTGCCTTAAACACTCCCTTCCCGCGGTTGTCTGCACAACGGGACTCAGTGATGAGCAGGTTGAGGCTCTTAAAGACGCCGCGAAAAAAATTCCGGTTTTTTACAGCGGAAATATGTCGCTCGGCGTCAATCTCCTGATTGAACTTGCGAAATCCGCGACCAGAGTTCTCGGCAGCGCTTTTGATATAGAAATAGTCGAGCAGCACCACAATCAGAAAATAGACGCTCCCAGCGGCACCGCTCTTATGATTGCCGACGCAATCAAAGCGGAACGCGAGGGGGAAACGAACTATGAATACGACCGACATTCCGTACGCAGAAAGAGAACCGCTTCGGAAATCGGCATTCACTCAATACGTGGCGGTACAATAGTCGGCGAGCACGAAGTTATTTTTGCCGGAAAAGACGAAATACTCAAAATTTCCCATTCCGCGAGAAGCAAGGCGCTCTTTGCAACAGGCGCCGTCAGCGCGGCATTATTCATCGCCGGGAAAGAACCCGGTTTGTACAATATGTCGGAT
>JAFWRV010000306.1 GCA_017519685.1 Clostridia bacterium | reverse complement strand
AATCAGGTTTCATCCGGTCGCCCAGCTCATCCACGAACACATAACCGTCGTATTCGTAGTTGTAGCAGTTGCCGCAGACCTTCTTATTGAGTTCCTGAGCCTCTTTGACTTTTGTGAAGTATTCCTTGAAGCTGCCTACCAAAGGCAGCGTTCTGAGACTTGACTTTGTCTTTGCCGATTCCAGCTCGATGATCTGGTTCTTGCCGTCGATTTTCGTTTGCGTCACGGTGCGCTTGATTGTCAGCGCTCCTCTTTTGAAGTCTATGGCGTCCCATTTGAGACCAAGAACCTCGCCGCGGCGCAAACCGTAGAATGCCGCAACCAAAACGGGTAACTCCAATTTGGTTCCCTTCACCGCTTCAAAAAGCTTCTGCATTTCTTCCGCATCAAGAAAAGCCGGCTGGAAGGAATTCTTCCTCGGCCTGTCAACCTTCATAGCCACATTCTGCTCGACCATATCCGTTTTCATGGCATATTTGAGCGCCTGATGAATAACGGCGTGATAGTGGATAACGGAATTTGGCTTGACCTCTTTCAGCTTCTCGGTATAAAACTGCTGGATGTGCCGCGCTTCCAGGTCACGCAGACTGATACCTTTCTTGCGGAAATATGGAGCAATGGTGTTTACGGTCATGCTTTGATAAGAACTGAATGTAGTTATCTTAACCCTTGCCCTGACAATTTCCAGCCACTGCTCGAGGTAGTCGGCAAACAGCATATCGGAACTGAGTTCCTGGGCGACTTTTGGCGGTTCAAAGGTTTTTCGAAGTGTGGCCAGCGCCTCTTCCGCCCGTCGTTTGTTTCCCTTCTGACGAAGACCGGTTGCGATCCATTTTTGATGTCTTTTGCCGTTGGCATCCGTATAGCTGAGAACGGCATAGTAATAACCTTTTTTGATTTGAAGATTTCCCGATACCATATTTTTATTACCTCCGGAATAAACAGATTGGTACATAGGCAATCTCTCACCGATGAGCAAATTATAATCTATCGGCAGAAAGCCTGCAAATGTGCAAATTCAGATAAATCGGGTCAGTCAGTGTTTTCGTTACGATTCATAATAAATTCTATAACATTCACCTTTGGAATTTTGAAGGCGTTGCCTATTTTGATTCCTTTTATGTAACCTTCATTGATGAGGCTGTATGCAAGATGTCGGCTCACCCCAAGCATGGATTGAAGTTGCGCAATATTGACTATATCCGGATAATCGGGGAACATCATCCGGTATAATTCTCTGAGTTCGGATTTCTTCATGCTCTTATTTCAGCCCCTTTCACGAAATAACGCAAACGCTGTTTGGAGCGTATTCTGTAATCATATCCGAACCGGTAGTTGCAGAAGTCGCACCTTTCCTTTGTTTGTTCGCGATTGATTCTTGTTATCAGATAGGAGTTCGTCTCTCTGTATTGTCTGAGACATACAGGGCATAAGCATATATCTGTTTCATCATTGACACGGTAGTGTGCGGGCAGTTTTCTCTCCATTAATAATCCTCCTTTGCAAAAAACTTTCCCTCACTTGGTAGGCAGCGAGAAGGGCTGAAAATTAACCCCCGTACAGATATTTTTTAAGTTTTTTCATCTTTTTACAGATTGCGGAAGGGCTGACCTTTCTTATTGCGGCAGCTTGTTCCTGAGTTAAGCCCTCTATGGCGACCATAGTGATAAGGTCGATGTCTCTTTCGGGCAAAGCTGTAATCTTTTCATAAAGCTCAAGGTCTTCAATTTCATCGATCCAAAAGAAGCGAGGGTTTTCGTTATAGTGGTGCTTGTCGTTGACCGATAGTTCATCCATGAATTTGTCGAGAAGCGCAGACATGCATTCACACTGATCGTTTTCTCCCTCAAATAAACTGTCCGAAAGTGGTTGTGTGTGCATGCGTTCAACCCTTGTTCTTCTGAAAGTCTTCAAATCAAAATCATGGAGTTCTTGTATGCTTTCTTCTGACATCCCCGCTGCTTTGTATTCCTCACGCAGCTTTTTCCATGCAGCGTCAAATTTCTTCTTCTCCTGTCCGTAATTAAAGCCCATAAAATGTCCTTTCCGCCTTGTATCGTCCGAAGGACACAAATAACGCCGCGAAAAGGGCTCGTTGCTGCCTGCCTGAAAAAGGGCGCAGAAATCCGAGGGTACCTACACCGCTTCTCAAGAAAACCTTGAGATCAGCGTATTTGTATCCTTGGCCCTTGTACTTCAGGCTTTGAATATGTATTTGTTGTTTTTAGCGATAAAAGAAAAAGACCGCCGACAAGGCAGGCCTATAGATAAACCTATAGTGTCTTACCTTGCCGGCGGCCTCTCACGTATATCTGGAATAACTGCCGGTGAATGTTCGGGCGAAATTCATCGCCGCACGGTCATTCGACCCGGAGAAGGACTTATGCAGCCTGTTTCATCTCAGCCTTACCGTCGTCGCTCGCCGTTGATTCGGTTTTGGTTTCTTTGCGCCGATGAAAATAATATATCGGCACAATATGCTCTGTAAAAGCTGTTTTCGGTTTTTTAGACCCAATCAAGCCTTCGGCATAATGAGTCCGTGCATGAACAGCATCTTTGATTGTTTTCGGTCTTCCTGTTCTCTCCGCCTACGGAATATGTCCTGCTGCTTAATCTGTTGTTGTCATAGCCGTAGGATATTCTGTAGTTCTCCTGTCCGTCGTTGCCGTCGCTGTCAAGCTCGCCGCCGACTATGCCTGTCAGTCTCTCGCCCTGATCGTAGTCGTAACGCTCATAGGTGTTGTTGACAAGGTTGGTTGTGCGGCCTACGCTGCCGTTGGGACTCCCCATAGGAGCGAAAAGCTCCTATGGGGAACGGGTTATCCGGCAGCTATGCTAAACATTGTTAATTGTTCAAGTCAGTCGAAGATTGTGGATATATTATTAACTATCCTTACTACATGATTTCTTTATAAAAACCAATTTTATGATTTTCAAGAAATCTTATATCCTCATTTGTCGGGTTGGGCATAAAAGCCATTTTTTCATGTGAGATCGTTGCAAAACATAATTTACCGTTTCGAAAAAAGCAAATGTCCTCCGGCAAATCGTTTTCTATGGGAAGAAAAATATTGGGCATTTGCAGCAGCTCTTTTCGAACTCCTTTGCAACAACGGCAAATCGCCATGATATGATGCTTAAGCTGTCCCAAGAAATCAACAGGCCAATCCTTTTTATAAAAGATATATTCTGTCACATAAGGACATAGCTGTATATCGTATTTGAAGCTTGGAGGCATTTGTGAATAAGGCTTTTTAATCTCAATAATGACAGAAAAAGAATCTGAATGCTTAGTAAGATAATCTATAACTTCCGGCTCTACTCTAACGATATCATCATAAATCAAGTTAACCCTATGCAACATATAAGATATGCCCCCCTATTCGTTTATTCTTTCGGGTTGCATGGTAATGTTTCCAAAAACCCTCCTTACCATGTTCAATATTATACTCAGGATACCCACCTCCTACGGCTCTTGCCAATTTACGCGCATTGTACTTTGAATCAGCAAACACATTTCCACCACGACGAACATATGATATTGCCCTCTTAAAAGAAATCGGAGCAGTTGGAATATATGTTCCTTTGCCATCTCCAAAATCAACATATAATGCAACCCAATAATCATATCGGCTTCTTTCTTTCTTTATTTTCGCTTTGGTTTTTGAATCTGTATTTGAAATTGCTTTAGAAATCGCCGCAGATCTTATATTGCTTTTTATATAACTTTTTAATTGATTCCATCCAATTGAAATGTTTTTCCCAACGGTGTCCCATGGTATTACCAGTATGATTAAAGCTGCAATGGCTGTTACACCAAGAATCGCCCATCCCGCCGGATTCCATGCATTGGCACCACCGGCGCTAAAACCCATAGCTATAACTCCTGCAGCCGCAGCCATTTCTCCATCGGTATCCTCATGACTTATTGGGTTATTGTCACAATAAGCGAATAGGTTTGTTCCTGATATGCTTTGTCCGGTTACTAATTGCCCATCCGCATTGACAAACCTTCCCCATTCGCCGTTGTAATACCTTGCATTGAGGTAATACAGACCCATATCGCTATCATAGTAATAGCCTCTGTATCTGAACGGGTTGAGGCTGCCTATGGTCTGGTTGCCGAAGATGCCTGCGCCCTTGCCCCATGCGTCATACTGGTAGAAGGAGATGATAGTACCTGTCTCGTCATAGATGGCCGTAATGTCTCCCTGAACGTTT
>JAFWRV010000030.1 GCA_017519685.1 Clostridia bacterium | reverse complement strand
CTCGGTCATTATGAGCGTTTCATTGACGAGGACCTGAACAAGTATTCAAACCTTACAACCGGTAAGGTTTACTGGAACGTTCTTAACAAGGAACGCAGAGGCGAATATCTCGGCTCAACAGTCCAGGTTATTCCTCATATTACCAATGAAATCAAAGAGTTTGTGTATAATGTCGGCAAACACAGCGACGCAGACGTTGTAATAACCGAAATCGGCGGCACCATCGGTGATATTGAATCACAGCCGTTTATAGAGGCAGTGCGCCAGATTTCACTTGAGGTCGGCCGTGAAAACAGTCTATTCATTCACGTTACGCTCGTTCCTTTCCTTCACGGCTCGGATGAACATAAATCAAAACCTACTCAGCATTCAGTAAAGGAACTTCAGGGAATGGGCGTAAACCCGAATATAATCGTGCTCAGATGCGATGAGCCGCTTGAAGAATCAATCTTCAATAAAATCTCGATGTTCTGCAACGTCAAACCCGACTGCGTTATCGAGAACATCACTTTGCCCAATCTCTATGAGGCGCCGCTGATGCTTGAAAAATCGAATTTTTCAGGTGTTGTCTGCCGTGAACTCGGAATTGACGCTCCGGCTCCCGACCTGAGCGAATGGACTCAGATGGCAGAGAAAATCAAATCCCCTACCGGCAGTGTTACAATCGGGCTTGTCGGTAAATACACGGGTCTTCACGATGCTTATCTTTCTGTCGCGGAAGCGCTTCGTCACGCGGGTTATTATCAGGACACGGAAGTCAGAATCAAATGGCTTGATTCCGAAGAAATAACAGAAAACCGCGTTGACGAAATCTTTGAGGGAATTGACGGTATCATTGTTCCCGGCGACTTCGGAAACAGAGGAATCGAGGGAATGATTCTTTCTGCCAAATATGCGCGTGAAAAGAATATCCCCTATTTCGGAATCTGCCTCGGAATGCAGATTGCGGTCATAGAATACGCAAGAAACGTCGCGGGACTTGCCGGCGCGAACTCCGGCGAATTCGATGAGCTTTGCAAACATAAAGTTATAGATTTCATGCCGGGCCAGAGTGATGACATCAACAAAGGCGGAACGCTGCGTCTCGGCGCGTATCCCTGTATAATCAAAGACGGAACAGCGATGGAAAGATGCTACGGCAAGACAAATATATCCGAGCGTCACCGTCACCGTTATGAATTCAACAACAACTACCGTGATATTCTTCAGGATGCCGGACTGGTACTCAGCGGTGTTTCACCTGACGGAAATCTTATTGAAACCGTCGAGCTGCCCGACAGGGAATTCCATATCGGAGTACAGTTCCATCCCGAATTCAAGAGCCGTCCGAACAGACCGCACCCTCTTTTCAGAGGATTCATCTGCGCGGCAAAACATAAAAAGGAAGATGTGAAATGAGTCTTCATGAAGAATGCGGAGTATTCGGTCTGATTTCCCCCGAGGAATGCGATATAGCGTCGCTTTCCTGCTACGGGCTGTACGCGCTTCAGCACCGGGGTCAGGAAAGCTGCGGTATTGTGGTCAATGATGACGGACTGTTTTTCTCTCACAAGGATACGGGTCTTGTCGGGGAAGTATTCACTCCCGATGTGCTTTCCCGTCTGCCTGCGGGCAGAATAGCGGTGGGGCATGTAAGATATGGTACCACGGGCGCAAACAGCCGCAACAACTGTCAGCCGGTTGAGGTAAACCACCGAAAAGGCAGAATGGCTCTTGCCCACAACGGAAACCTTTCAAACGCCGCGAAGCTCAGGGAAGCGCTCGAAATGAACGGAGCGATATTTCATACCACAAGCGACACCGAAATAATCGCCTACATCATTACCAAGGAACGCCTTCTGACAGGTTCAATCGAGGATGCTTTAAGCTCTGCGATGAATATAATTGACGGAGCGTATTCTCTTGTGCTTATGTCAGCGCAAAAACTGATATGCGCGAGAGACCCTTACGGCTTCAGACCTCTGTGTTACGGAATGACTCCCGACG
>JAFWRV010000305.1 GCA_017519685.1 Clostridia bacterium | reverse complement strand
TATTACAACATATGAAAAACTATTCTTTATTTCACCAAAATGATATGATAAAAAAAGGTGATATAATTGGATATGTTGGCAATACTGGTAATGCTCAAGGATATCATCTGCACATGGAAGCCAATAATATAAACGCGGCAATCGGCGATTCCGGAAGAAGTGATTTTATCAGAACTATAAACCCTGTATACTTCTATATTGAATTTGCTTTTAATTTAAATCGAACATGTTATGCTGCAAATAACGGATATGGTTTTTACTGGTATAACTACAATAATTAGGAGGAAACTATTATGAAAAAAGTTAAGTATTCATTTGCGGTACAGGTTTTAATAATCGTTTTGGTTTTCCTGACTGCTTGCACGGAAATAAAAGAATCAACAAGCAAATCACTTTTAACTCCTGCAATAACACGACTTGATGAAACGGAATCTGAAAATACGGTAGAGCAGTCTAAAAGCGAAATAACCGACACAAAGAGCAAAAGTAATAGTAAAGATACAAGTCGTGAATCGAATGAAAACGGACATGGCGGAGCAGTAATCAGGCCTCAAAAATACAGAAGTGCTTTTTATTCTGTTCCGGCTTCGTTTATAAGTTTAGTTAATAGAAATGAATTTAACGAATGGTTCAATACGATTGACAACACATCATCGGCCGAAGAAATGGTAATGAAGCAATTCGTTCTTCATTTTAATATATCAAGAAAAGATTTTGACAAAGCAAATTTCAAAATGGCAGAAACCATTCGTGATTATTTCAGCGAAAAGCCATGCTTAAATCCAAAAGATTTTGCAAATCAGGAAGATGATGAAATCTATAATGCCGATATAGTTTACACATTTGATGATGAGATAATAAATACTTACTATCTTTCTCCGGATTACCCATATACTTATGAAGATGAATTTGACGAAGCTGTCGAAGCCGGCAAGTATACGCCTCAAACCGAAGAATGGATAGATGTTGATCAAATGGAAGCTGACATTATTGCAAAATACGGGAGTGCGGATTAAAAACTCTGACAATATACGAGCAATAATTTCCGTGTGGGAAATTATGAGATAAAATACCCGGCGGGATGTGAATCACGCCGGGTACTGCAATTATTGAATTTTAAAAGGAACTTACTTATTCATCTTCTTTTTCTTCATCTTCCCCTGTGGGAAGAATCTCGACTTTTATCTCTCCGAGGCGTCTGTCTTCAATTGAGTTGACCGTAAATCTCAGGTTTTCGTATTCCGTGACAATCGGCAGCTCGGCGTTTTCATCGGGAAGATAGCCGAGAAGGTTTATTATGAAGCCGCCGAGCGTGTCATAATCGCCCTCGGGCAGATTTATGCCGACAAGCTCGTCAACCTCGTCGAGATTTGTGGTGCCGTCAATGGTGAATGTGGTTTCATCTCTCCTGACGATTTCTTCCTCGTCATCGTCATCATATTCGTCGCGGATGTTTCCGACTATTGATTCTATAACGTCTTCCAGCGTGACAATTCCCGCCGTGCCGCCGTATTCGTCAACAACGACCGCGAACTGTGTGCGGCTCTCGTTCATCGCCTTGAAGATATCTGAGCACGCCTGGGTTTCGGCGACATAAAGCGGTTTTCTCATTACCGATTCTATTGTCAGGTTTGAAGGGATTTTCTGACCGACATACTGGAGCAGGTCCTTTGCGTAAAGAACGCCGACAATATTGTCCTGGTCCTCTTTGAAAACGGGGATTCTCGAATAACCGTTTTCAACGCACAGGTCGGCAACCTCGCCGAGAGAGCGTGTAACTTCAATCGCAACCATATCGGTTCTGTGAGTCATAATGTCGCCGGCGTCGAGATCGTCAAACTCAAAAATATTGTCAATCATTTCCGCCTGCGCGTTTTCTATTACGCCTTTTTCTTCGCCTGCGTCAACCATCATACGGATTTCTTCTTCCGTGACGTTTTCTTCATCGGCATTGGGGTCAAAGCCGAAAAGACGGACAACGCCGTTGGTTGAAAGGGAGAGGAATTTCACAAACGGTCGCGTGATTTTCGCGAATCCGAGGAGAATTCCGACCACACGGAACGAAACTTTTTCGGGCGACTGCATCGCGATTTTTTTAGGGGCAAGTTCACCGAGCACCAGTGAAAAATATGAAGTCAGGATTGTTATAACGACAACCGAAACGGCGGACACAATGCCTGCCCTGATTCCGGGCCATCTCGCAACAACCGCGTTTGTCAGCATTGCCGCGAAAGAGGTTGAAGCCGATGCGGAAGTAAGAAATCCGGCAAGGGTAACGCCTATCTGGATAGTGGAGAGAAAACTGCTTGAGTTTTCCGTCAGCTTCAGAATCTGCTTTGCCTTTTTGTTGCCTTCTTCCGCCTGATTTTTTATCTTGATATCGTTGAGCGAAATAATCGCGATTTCGCTCATTGCGAAAAACGCGTTGACTATGATAAGAACAAGTAAAAGTATCAGTTTAAGAATAATGGTATACGCAGGACCGGGGTCGTCCATACAGGAATAACTCCTTTCAGATTTAATGGAAGAATAATATCATATTTAAATAAATATGTCAAATTACGGTTTCAGGCACAGTGAAATAAGATCGCCTACATCCGCCGTGCACATACATTCAACGGTATCGGAAGCGCCGTAATATATTTTCACTTCGCCGCTGTCCTCTAAAATCATTCCGCCCGGGAAAATCGCGTCCTGTCTGAAGCCGTCTTCAAGCTCATAATCCCTGTCGCAGACTATCAGCGGCTCTTTGCAGATTCCGCGGACTTTTGACGGGTCCTCAAGGTCGAGAAGCATAATGCCGGCGCGGTAGGTCTTTTCCCATTTGTTTTCCCAGCCGTGCTTGCCTCTGCCGGGCGTCAGCTCAACGGCGTGAAATGTGGTGAGCCAGCCCTCTTTTGTCTTTACGGGAGGGGCGGCGGGACCGATTTTATCATCGGCAAACGGAACATCCTCGACTCCGGCGACGAGTTTGTGATTTCCCCAATACACAAGGTCGGGAGAATCGCACACCCAGATATCGAAAGTGTCTTTACCGCCTCTTGAATAGACCGGCATAGGTCTTTCAAGCATCACGAAATTTCCGTTTATCTTTTCCGGGAAGAGCGCCATATTTCTGTTATCGGGAGCGGAAAGCGAAATAATCTCAACACCGCTGAAATCCTCTTTCACTTTTCCGACACCGCCGCGAAGTCCGTGCCTCGTGTCACAGGCAAAGCAGACATAGAGCGTGTCTTCTATAACCGTCAGTCTTGTGTCGTAAACCCTTTTGATTTCATCGGTTTCAACATGGAAAAACGGTTTCGGAGAAACATCCCATTTTATTCCGTCGTCGCTGAAGGCGAGGCCGTTGTCGGTGCCTTCAAGTTTTCTCGCGTCAAAATCGCCGTAGTCATTGCGGAAGACCATGACATAGCGTCCCCTGAATTTGCATACGCCGGCGTTGAAGGTCAGCGCAGTACGGTAGGGGATATCGTGCCTTGTAAGCACGGGCTTATCAAGTTTTTTTATAACGGGATTTGATTTTTCCATATTATCTTTTTACTCTCGCGTTTCCGGACCACACACTCCAGACCATATCTTCGTCTGCGGGCTGAACGTAATCGGTCAGGAATGTGGTGGCAAGCGCTCCGCTTGCCCAGCCGAACTGAATCCATTTTTCGCAGTCCCAGCCTTTGATAACCGCATAGAGCAGACCGCCTACGAAGCCGTCTCCTCCGCCGATACGGTCGAGCACCCTGATTTCACGGGGCTCAACGACCTGCCATTCATCACACGCGAGCATAATCGCGCCCCAGAGATGAGTGTTGGCGTTGATTACCTGTCTGAGAGTGGTCGCGAAAACTTTTGTATCGGGATAGGCCTTTTTGACTCTGCCTATCATTTCTTTGAATGAATCTGTTTTTGCCTTTATATCTTTTCCGCCTGCCTCGGGACCCTGAATATTGAGGCAGAGCTGAAAGTCTTCTTCGTTGCCGACAAGAATATCCGCCGCGCCTGCGATTTCCGAGAAGATTTCGCTGAGTTCTTTTTCTCTGCCTTTCCAGAAGGTTGCTCTGTAATTGAGGTCAAAGGAAATGACGGTTCCGTATTGCTTTGCCTTTCTCGCGAGCTCAAGGCAGAATTTTCCCGTTTCGGGGGAAAGCGCGGCAATAAGTCCCGAAAGATGAAGGACCGCAACGCCTTCTTTGCCGAAGATGCGCTCAATGTCAAAGTCGTTGATGTTGAGCGTCCTGCCGACTTCGCCGGCTCTGTCGTTTTCAACTCTCGGTCCTCTTGAGCCGCTGCCGCTGTCGGCGATATTGAACTGATGGCGGTAGCCCCAGGGGCCGCCTTTTTCAACGTCTTTGCCTTCAAATACCATTCCTCTTGCCCTGAGATCCTGTTTTATGAAAGCCGCTATCTGGCTGTCCTTTACGAAAGTTGTGAGGACCTTGACAGGCAGACCGAGATAGGATGAAACCGAAGCGACATTGGTTTCGGCGCTTGTCGCCTGCATACGGAAGATGTTTGATGAAGCCACGGTCTGACCCTCGGCGGGGCAGATTCTGACTCCCATGCTTGTGGGCACAACCATTGCCCAGGTGTAATTGTCTCTTATTTTGATTTCCATAACCGTACCTCTCTTACGCGTTATACTGTGTCGCGGCGGTGTTTCCGCCTTCGCCTGTCCAGTTTGTGTGGAAGAATTCTCCTCTCGGATGATCCTTTCTTTCGTATGTATGGGCGCCGAAATAGTCGCGCTGCGCCTGAAGGAGATTTGCCGGAAGGTCGGAACAGCGGTAGCCGTCATAATAGCTGAGAGCCGCGGACATCGCGGGTACGGGGATTCCGTTTGTCATGGCTTCGGCGCATACTCTTCTCCAGCCCGCCTGCGCTTTATCCATTATATCCTTGAAATATGGGTCAAGCAGCAGATTTGTCAGCCCGGGGTTTTTATCAAATGCTTCTTTGATTTTGCCGAGGAAAACGCTTCTGATTATGCATCCGCCGCGCCACATCAGAGCGATTCCGCCGTAGTTGAGATTCCAGTTATAAGTTTTGGCGGCTGTTCTCATAAGGGAATATCCCTGAGCGTAGGAAACTATTTTTGCCGCAAACAGCGCGTTCTTTATATCTTCCGTGAACTGCGCCCTGTCGCCGCTGAAAGAGGGAACGGGTCCCGTGAGAATCTCAGACGCGCCGACTCTTTCCTCCTTGATGGCGCTCAGGCATCTTGAAAATACCGCTTCGCCTATAAGGGTGAGGGGAACGCCTTCATCGAGGGCGGCTATCGCAGTCCATTTTCCGGTGCCTTTCTGACCGGCGGTGTCGAGAATTTTATCGACAATCGGACTGCCGTCTGTATCTTTATAGGCGAGAATATCTCTTGTGATTTCGATAAGATAGCTGTTAAGCTCGCCTTTATTCCACTCGGCAAATATTTCGTGCATTTCAGGCGCGCTCATACCGAGAAGGTCGCGCATCAGCTGATACGCTTCGCAGATGAGCTGCATATCGCCGTACTCAATGCCGTTATGAACCATCTTGACAAAATGTCCCGCGCCGTTTTCGCCGACCCAGTCGCAGCACGGAGTGCCGTCCTCGACCTTGGCGCAGATTGCCTGGAATATCGGCTTGACGCTTTCCCAGGCCTCGGGTGAGCCGCCGGGCATCATACTGGGGCCCTTAAGCGCGCCCTCTTCACCGCCGGAAACACCTGTTCCGATATAGAGCAGACCTTTGCTTTCAACAAGCGATGTTCTTCTGGTGGTGTCGGGGAAATGACTGTTTCCGCCGTCTATGATTATATCGCCTTTATCAAGCAGGGGGATAAGACGGTCAATCATATCGTCAACGGCGCTGCCCGCCTTTATCATCATCATGACCTTACGCGGCTTTTCGAGAGACTCAACGAGTTCCTCGAGCGAATAGGTGCCGACAATGTTTTTGCCCTTTGCCCTGCCGTTTACGAAGTCTGTTACCTTCTGCGCCGTTCTGTTGTAAACGGAAACGGTAAAGCCCTTGCTTTCCATATTCATAACGAGGTTTTCACCCATTACGGCGAGGCCTATGAGACCTATATCCGATTTTTTCATCTTACAACTGCTCCTTTGCTTTCTTTATATTTTCAAGAACACTGTACGGAATACGAAGATTGCCCGTACCTGTCCCGATACTTATGTGAGGTTTTGCGGCTCCGTGAAAATCGGATCCGCCCGATATCAGAAGACCGAGATCTTTTGCCATCGCCTGATATTTTTCCTGCATTTCGGGAGTGTATTCGGTATAATATCCCTCAACTCCGTTAAGACCGCGGGATTTAAGCTCCGTCAGCATTTTCACAAGGTCGCCGTCACTGAGCTTGGTCTGATTGAGATGGGCGACAAATGAAAGTCCGCCGGATTTTCTGATTATTTCAACAGTTCTTCCCGCGTCGGGATGATTTGCTCCGGTATAGGCGGGCTTACCCGAGCCGAGCCAGAGGTCAAACGCCTCTTTTATGCTTGAAACGAATCCTTTCATATAAAGAATTCTGCCGAAATGCGCCCTGCCGATTATGTCGCTTCCCGCTATGGATTTCACATCGTCAAGAGTAATGTCAAAACCGAGGCTGTTCAGCCGGCGGCAGGTTTCCTCGTTTCTTTCTTTTCTGTATCTCCTGAGTTCATCAACAAAATCGTTCAGCTCTTTATTGTGAATATCGGGATACAGCGCGATGATATGATTCTGAGTTTCGCTTTTGACCGAGAATTCAATCGCGGGGATAACCTCGATACCTGCTTTTTCGCCCTCTGCCATCGCTTCCTCAACGCCGTCAAAATTATCGTGGTCGCTCAGCGCGACAGCGGCGAGACCTGCTTTTTTTGCTTCCCGCACAACCTCCGCGGGGGACAGGGAGCCGTCTGATTTATTTGAATGAGTGTGCAAATCAATGAATTTTTCCATTTTTACTCCGTTGTCCACAGCCCGAGAGCGGGATTGCTGATATAGAATATTTCTTCGCCGTCAACCGTATGATATCCGTCCGTAAGCTTTGACGGGTCGTATTTTTTCACTATTTCATCATAGGGGATGTAATTGAATTTAACGCCCCTGATTTCATCTTCTGACACAAGCTTTGTGCAGTATGTTATATTGAATCTGCCGTCGGATGAACCGTGAATAAGATGTGCGGCAACGGAAAGATTTTCTTTAAGGTCGCTGTTTTTCTCAACAAGGCGCAGCACATTTTCCCTGCCTGCGTAACCGTATTTTCTGATAAGACGGTCAACCTCGTCGTCCTCACCGAATTTTTTTACTCCGGGAGCGAGGATAATCAGGTCGCCGCCGTCTGCAATCGCCATTCTCGTCCTGTAAATCGCCTTGTTTCCGAGCCAGGTGCTTTTGAATTCCCTCGGGTCGAGATAAACAACAACTTTTTCAAACGGCTTTTTTACATGAGTCAGATTAATCTGACGGCTCAGAGCGACCGCCTGCTCAAACATATCGCGTTTTTCTCCGATGAACATACCGTGAATGTAGGTTTCGTCGCCTTTGTTTGTGGTGACGGTGAGCACGTAAAGCAGAGGAACTTCCGAAAGAAAATGCTCCTGGGCATAGTCAAACACCTTGCGTACGGGTGAAAAATCCTTGCCCATTATTCTTTCCATTCCGTAAAACGCGCCGAGCATGTGGGATGAATTGATCATATTGCTGCCGCCGCAGCCGACGAAAATATTCTTTGAGTAGTTAGCCATGCCGACAACCTCGTGCGGCACAACCTGACCGATGGAAATAATCAGGTCATAGGATTTGTCGATTATCAGCCTGTTGACCTCAACGTCGATTTTATCGTTTACAAGACCGTCGGACACCTCGCTGACATATTCCGCGGGAACCTCGCCGATTTTGACGACATCCCTGCGCCAGTTATGAACGATTATTCTGTCAAACGGCACTTCTTCTCCGAAAAACGCGAGGCATTCCTCTTCTGTCATCGGGTCGTGAGTCCCGAGGGCGGGCATAATGTCAACCGTACAGCTGTCTTTGAGAAGATTGTAGTAAATCGCGGTTATTTTACCCGCGCCCGAGTACATTCTCGTGTAATCGGGAGGGAGCAGGAGAACTTTCTTCAGGTTTTTGCCTTTTATTGAAGCGGCGAGCGCCTCCCGCAGCTCTTCGGCGGATATATACGGTTCATTTCTGACAATCAAGATTTCACTTTCTTTCGTTATGCGTTATTAATAAATTTTATCACAATATATTGCATATTACAAGTGTTACAATAGCTGTTTTATACTTGAATAATTGAGATTAATATGATAATATTAAATAAATAATCCCCTTTGGAAGATAATCCGGACAAACCCCGGAAAAGGGAGTGAGTATATTGAGGAAAAAACTGTTTTTACTGATTGCAGCAATCTTTACGGTTTCGGCTGCTTTTTCATCCGCTCTGCCCGGCTTTGCCGAGGAGCTGATAAAGGACAAAGAAATCACGCTGACTTACGGCGAGACCGTGACGCTGACAAAAGCAAGCGACAACATTACTTTTTATTCATCGGATAAAAGAGTTGCCTGCGTTGATAAAAACGGAACAGTAAAATCAATGGGGCGGGGAGTCTGCACGATAATCGCGGTTGACAATGAAACCCATACTGCCGAGGGATGCACCGTCACGGTTAAAGTTTCCTGGTGGAGAATTTTCAGCAATCTGATTTGGTTTATAAAGAATCTCCGCTGTGAGGTCTGCAGACAGGATCCGGGCATTCCTCCCGAAACAGAGATTCCCGTCACAACGCGCACGCCCGGTACGACTTCAAAAAAGCCGGTTGACCCGACGGAAAAGCCGGACATTCCCACCGATAAACCCGACGAGCCCACACGGCAGCCCGATGATACCACAAAGCAGCCGGATGACACCACACAGCAGCCCGATTCGACGACAGAAACTCCGGGCGGCTCCACGGAAAAGCCGGCCGATTCAACGAAGCCGGTTGAGCCGACAAGCGAAACGGAAACCGGGGATGACGGTCCGGTAATTCATCCCACCGGAACCTCTCAGGATGAACCGTCATCGGGAGAGCCGGCGTCGGATGACACAACATCGGCGTCCGAATCGACAACTCGGGTTATTCCCGAATCAAACCCGGTTAAAGAGAGAGAATATCTCATTTCTTTCGGCGGCACTCAGGA
The DNA here is from genome assembly GCA_017519685.1 of Clostridia bacterium. Classification (GTDB taxonomy): domain Bacteria; phylum Bacillota; class Clostridia; order Oscillospirales; family Acutalibacteraceae; genus CAG-177. Next base: position 104 of record JAFWRV010000305.1, on the reverse strand, counting down.
CGACCGCATAATCGCGGCTGACTCAAGCGGAAAAACGGTCTTTGCCTGCGGTCAGTCGAGTTCATCGGACGGTGATTTTGAAGGCCTTCTGCCCGAAGCGCCCT
>JAFWRV010000304.1 GCA_017519685.1 Clostridia bacterium | reverse complement strand
GCAGACTTGAGGCGTTTGTTCAGGAGATGATGAACGGGCAGAAGGTAATCAAGGTATTCAATCACGAGGATGAGAGCAGACAGGATTTCGCTGAAGTGAACGACGCGCTTTTCGGCGACAGTTACAGAGCGATGGCTTTCGCGAATTCACTCGGCCCGATAATAATGAACATAGGAAACGTTCTCTATGTTATCGTCGCGGTTGTCGGCGGAGCGCTGCTTCTCAAAGGAGCGCCTAACATCAGTCTTTCCGGTCTGCCGATGAGCATCAGCATCATAGTGCCGTTCCTGAGCATGACAAAGCAGTTCACGGGTAACGTCAATCAGGTTTCACAGCAGTTCAACACGGTTATCATGGCAATGGCGGGAGCGGACAGAGTCTTCTCGCTTATGGAAGAGGAGCCCGAGGTTGACGACGGATATGTCACTCTCGTAAACGCGGAAATCTCTCCCGACGGAACGATAAAGGAAACCGACCGCAGAACGGGCAAATGGGCATGGAAGCATCCCCACGGCGACGGAACACTGACCTACACCGAGCTTAAAGGCGATGTCAGGATGTTTGATGTCGATTTCGGCTATGTCGAGGGCAGGACCGTTCTTCACAATGTTTCCGTTTACGCCGAGCCGGGCCAGAAGGTCGCGTTTGTCGGAGCAACGGGCGCCGGCAAGACCACAATCACCAATCTCATCAACCGCTTCTATGACATTGCCGACGGCAAAATCCGTTATGATGGAATAAATATCAACAAGATAAAGAAGGCGGACCTGCGCCGCTCGCTCGGCATAGTTCTTCAGGATACCAACCTCTTTACGGGTACCGTTATGGACAATATCCGTTACGGACGGCTTGACGCTTCCGATGAGGAATGTATAGCCGCGGCGGAGCTTGTCGGAGCGGACAGTTTTATTACAAGACTTGCCGACGGCTACAATACCCTGCTTGAAAACAACGGCTCCAACCTTTCGCAGGGGCAGAGACAGCTTATCGCGATCGCGAGGGCGGCAGTCGCGGATCCCCCTGTTATGATACTTGACGAGGCGACCTCATCAATCGACACGAGAACCGAGGCGATAGTCCAGCGCGGTATGGACAAGCTTATGGAAAACAGAACGGTGTTTGTTATTGCCCACCGTCTTTCCACCGTTATGGACAGCGATGTGATTATGGTCCTCGACCACGGTGAAATCATTGAGAGAGGAAACCACGCCCAGCTTATCGAGCAGAAAGGCGTATATTACCGTCTTTATACAGGTGCGTTTGAAGAAGAATAATTAACCGAAAGGAAGATATACATGAGTTACATACCGATGACGGATTATGAAACCGCTTCGGAAGAAGTAAAAAGAGAGTATGACGACCAGATTGCGAAGCACGGCAGAATCACCAATATGAAAAGAACTCTGCTTCACGACGTTCCGTCATTCAAGGCGTATATGGAGTGGTACACTCTTTATGACGAGCTTGTTCCGGTTATAGGCGAGAGGGGAATGAATCTTTTCTCCTACGCTATTTCAAACGGAAACGACTGTCTGATCTGCTCCACCTTTTTCAGAAAGATAATAATCGACTCCGGGGAAAAGCCCGACGATCCCAAACTGAATGACACCGAAAAACTGCTTATGGATTTCGGCGCGTGTATATGCAGGGATCCCCATAATATCCCCGATGAAATATATGACCGCCTCAAGGCGATGTATTCCGATAAAATCATTGTCACACTGATAGCTTTTGCCGGAATAATGTACGCGACCAACCTTTTCAACACCGTCGCGAAGGTTGACCTTGACGAGGTGCTGTTCAGATACAGAAAATCCAAAGAGGTGAAATAAATGAAAGAGTTTGAAGGAAAAGTGATTTTCATCACGGGCGCCGCCCACGGTCAGGGCAGAGCGACCGCGCTTGCTTTCGCGCGCGAGGGCGCGGCGGTTGTCGCGTTTGATGTGGCAAAGAAGATTGAGTACCCCGCCTATGAGTTCGGCACAAGCGAAGAACTGAAATCTCTCAAGGAAGAAATCGAGAAAGCCGGAGGAAAATGCCTTGTCGCCGCCGGTGACGTGCGTGACGACAGCGCGGTGACCGACGCGGTCAACAGAGCGGTCGCGGAATTCGGCAGGATTGATATTCTGTTTAACAACGCCGGAATATGCGCTCACCAGAGCGTTGATAAAATGACCGATGAGGAATGGAACGCGATGATAGACATCAACCTCAAGGGGCCGTTCAATGTAACACGCAGGGTCGCTCCCGTTATGATGAAGCAGATGAGCGGAGTCATTATCAACAATTCCTCCGTTATGGGTCTCAGAGGAGGCAGAAACCTCTCACACTACACAGCTTCAAAATGGGGACTGACCGGCCTTACCAAAGCGTGGGCAATCGAGCTTTCCCCTTATAATATCCGCGTGCTCAGCATCCATCCGACAGCGGTCAACACCCCGATGAATGACGGACTCGCCGCCATCGAGGGAAAGACTCCGGAGGAGGAAGCGGGCGCCAGCGCAGGCAATCTTATTGATACACCGTGGCTTGAGAGCGAGGACGTGGCAAATCTCGTTCTTTTCCTCGCGAGCGACAAAGCCCGCTTCGCGACAGGCGCGCAGTATGTGCTTGACGCGGGCCTGCTGACGGTC
>JAFWRV010000303.1 GCA_017519685.1 Clostridia bacterium | reverse complement strand
CTCAGGTTCTCGCAGGTCTGCTCGGATTTCTTATAGCGGTCGGCGTATTCAAGCGCAGTGAGCGTTGCGGCCTGGGTTGTCGAAATCCTGCCGCTGTTTTCCATTATTTCCTTTATCTTTTCATCGATTTCCGCGGCTACGCCCTCAATGTATTCCACATCGTCGTCGGTTGAAATACCGTAGGTTTCGCCTGCTATATAAAGCTTTATCTTTTCCATTTCGCACCTCTGTCTGAGTTTAATGTAAAAATTTGGTGATACACCATAATTATACATAAAGTATAATATAAAAGTAAATACTTTTTTCAAAAAAATTGTAATTGTATCGTTTTATATACTGTGATATACTATCATAGGTGATTTTTATGAGAAAAATTATTGCTCTGCTCGCGGCGGCGGCAATCCTGCTCTCGCTCGGCGGATGTTCGGTTAAAAAAGAAAAAACGGCGCTCGTGATTTCGGGCACCGATATAGGTATGGAGATATACGATTACTATTACGACCTCGTCGGCGGCAGGCCGGGCGACTACGGTCTCTCCGATTCCCCGAAGGAAAAGGACAAAAAAGAGGCGGCAATCGCGCTCTGCAAGCGGTATATAGCGCTCAATTCGAGTTTTGTGGTCCATAAGCTCTCGCTCTCGGCGACCGACAAAATCAATATCTCCGACAAGGTCAACAACCACTGGATGCGCTTTGAAAACCACTATGACAAAATCGGTGTTTCGAAGCAGACTTTATATAAGATTTTCACCTCCGAGGCCTACGAGGATGTAATATTCTCGGCAATGTATGACAAGGGCGTCAACGACAAGGCCCAGGAGAAGAAAATCAAGCAGTATTTCTATTCCGAATATGTCGCTTTCAGAAGCGTCTGCGTATATTTCACGGGCAGCGACGGCAGGCAGGAGATGACCGAGGCCGAGAAACAGCAGGTCATGAACGATATGAACGATATCGCCCGCGAAACCGATGAGACGGCGGAATCCTTCATCTCAACCTGCTCGGCAAAAGGTTACACCGCGAGCGACGTGGTTGTAATCAAACGCGATTCCGACGGCTACCCCGGCGGCTTCTTTGACAGCATCTATGACCAGACAGATAACTCGGTCAAGATTATCGCCTACGGCGACTGCGTCTTTGCGGTCCAGAAGGCGAATCTTGAAGCACTCGGCGAAGGCCTTTACGCGGGCTACCGCTCTGTTCTGATAAAGGATATGTACGCCGAAGAATGGCAGAACACCCTCAATTCATATATTGACACATTTACGGTCGATGAGAAAAACGTGTGAGGAAATAAAATGAGCTTTGTTGATACAAAAGAAATGCTGAAATCGGCGCAGGCGGGCGGTTACGCCGTCGGAGCATTCAATGTTGAAAACCTCGAAATGATTCAGGCGGTTATATCCGCGGCGGAGAAAGAGAATTCGCCCGTAATTATCCAGACAACTCCCGGTACGCTCAATTACGCGCCTCCCGAGGCGTTTGCGGGCGCCGTCAGGGCGCTGGCGGAAGAGTCGGCAGTTCCCGTTGCTCTGCATCTCGACCACGGCAATTCCTTTGAGCTTGCCGCCAGATGTGCAAAGGCGGGCTATTCGTCAATTATGATTGACGGCTCTCTTCTGCCTTTTGAAGAGAATGTCTCGCTTTCGGAATCGGTTGTGAAAGAAGTTGCTCCTCTTCCGGTTGAAGCCGAGCTCGGCACGGTCGGAGGCAAGGAGGATACCCATTCTGCAGGCGTATCCTATACCGATCCTGCTCAGGCGGCGGAGTTTGTCAGCCGCACGGGCATAAGCTCGTTTGCCCCCGCAATCGGCACGGCTCATGGCGTATATAAGGCCGAGCCGAAGCTCAATCTCCCCCTGCTCGATGAAATCAGGAGCGCCGTTTCCGTTCCGCTCGTTCTTCACGGCACAAGCGGCGTGCCCGATGAGACGGTAAAAGAATGCATAAAAAGAGGCATCTGCAAGGTGAATTACGCGACCGAACTCCGCATCACCTTCTCAAACGCCGTTCGAAAGGCGCTCGCGGATATGCCCGAGGCCTTCGATCCGAAAAAATATCTCGGAGAAGGCAGAGCCGCGGTTGAGAAAAGAGTCCGCGAGCTCATCGGAGTCTGCGGCAGCAACGGAAAGGCGTAACATGAAAATTTATCTGCTCGGTATCGATATAGGGACCTCGGCGGTCAAATCGGCGGTTTTCGACTTTGAAGGCCGTCTTGTTGCCGACGCCCTCGAGGCATATAAGACTTATTATCCCGCCCCTCATTTTGCCGAGCAGGATCCCGAGGACTGGTGGGCGGCGGTCTGCAGAGCCGTGAAATCAATTCTCGGAAAAGTGAACTCCGCAGATATATCGGCCGTCGGCATTGACGGTCAGGGCTGGGCCGCTGTCGCGGTTGACAAAAATGGCAGCCCCCTCTGCAGAACTCCCATCTGGACCGATACGAGAAGCACGG
>JAFWRV010000302.1 GCA_017519685.1 Clostridia bacterium | reverse complement strand
TTAAACATCTCTATTATTTCTTTTTCATATTCTTTTATGTGTCTGTATTCTCTTGACATAGTTAAACCCCCTATGGTATTTTCTATATTATACCATAGGGGGTGCTTTTTTTCATTGTCCGTTTTTTACGGTTCTGTTCACAATGACTGCCCGGTTTTTTAATACCGTAATTATTGTTTTACTTTGACGAGCGGCATTTCAACGCTGCCCATAATCTCACGGATGACTTCCTCTTCTGTCCGCCCTGCCGCTTTTGCCTTGGATGAAAGCGTGACACGGTGAGAAGCGGTCATCGGCATAACCGTGAGAATATCCTCTGGGACCACATAATTTCTCTGATGAAGGAACGCGCACGAGCGCGCCATTCTGAGAAGCGCCTTCGCTCCTCTCGGACTGATTCCGCTCTTTAGCCACTCGGAGTTTCTTGACGCGAGTGTCAGCGACGCGATGTAATCAAAAATGCAGTCCTCGGCATGGAGGTCCTTTATCGTTGCCTGCATCTGCTTTATTTCATCAAGACTGACAATGGATTTCAGCTCATCGATATTGCTCGTATTCTCAAGCTTCAGCATCAGCGCCTCGCTCGCGGCGTCCGGATAACCCATAGAAAGGCGCACCATAAACCTGTCAAGCTGGGACTCGGGAAGCTTCTGGGTGCCTGCCGAGCCGAGAGGATTCTGGGTCGCGATTACAAAGAACGGCGAAGGCAACGTATGGGTAACGCCGTCAACCGTTACCTTCCCTTCTTCCATAACCTCAAGCAAGGCAGACTGTGTTTTGGGAGATGTACGGTTTATCTCATCCGCAAGGAAGAGATTGCACATTACGGCTCCCTCTTTATACTCAAACAGACCGGTCTGCTTATTATACATTGAAAAACCCGTGACGTCCCCGGGGAGCGTATCGGGGGTAAACTGCATTCTGCGGTATCCCAGGGAAAGCGTCTTGGAAAAGCCGAGCGCAAGCGTGGTTTTACCGACACCGGGAATATCCTCAAGCAAGACATGACCGCCAGAAAGGATTGTCATAAGGACCGCTTCAATAACTTCATCCTTGCCGATTATAACTTTTTTTATCTCGTCTCTGACCTGAGCAAGCGCAGGATAAATGTTTTCACTTTTATTCAATATGTCACCTGCTTTAATAAACTATATAATTAATATATACATTATTTCGGGTCACTTTGCAATAGTCAAAATCTAATATTTTGTAAGAAACAGGCCGCCCCTCTCCGGGACGGCCCGCATGACTGCTTTAATCACCAAACATCAGGAGAAGGAATCCTGCCGCGACGGCGGAACCTATAACTCCGGCAACATTCGGACCCATAGCGTGCATAAGCAGGAAGTTTTTCGGATTGTATTTTCTTCCCTCAACCTGCGACACTCTCGCCGCCATCGGGACTGCGGAAACGCCCGCGGAACCGATAAGAGGATTGATTTTTCCTCCTGTCAGAACATAAAGCACTTTGCCGAGAAGCAATCCTCCGACAGTTGAGAAACAGAAAGCAGTAAGTCCGAGAACAACTATTTTTATTGTTTTCCACTGAATGAAATCCGCACCGTTCGCGGTAGCGCCGACTGTTACGCCGAGCATTATCGTGACTATATTTGTCAGCGCGTTCTGCGCGGTGTCGCTGAGTCTTTCAACTACTCCGCATTCTTTGAACAGATTTCCGAGCATAAGGAAACCGATAAGAGGAGCGGCGTCGGGAAGAAGAAGCGCGACTACGACAAAAACGACTATCGGGAAAATTATCTTTTCAGTTTTGGAAACCGTGCGAAGCTGTTTCATTTCAACTTCGCGCTCCTTTTTTGTGGTAAGGAGCTTCATAATCGGCGGCTGGATAAGCGGAATAAGCGCCATATAAGAGTATGCCGCCAGCGCTATCGGCGCAAGCAGATGACTCGCCAGCCTTGAAGCGACAAGTATCGCCGTCGGTCCGTCGGCACCGCCGATAATTGCTATTGAAGCTGCTTCGGCAGGAGTGAATCCGAGGATAATCGCGATTACAAACGCCACATAAATACCGAGCTGAGCCGCGGCGCCGAGCAATAAACTGACGGGATTTGCAAGCAGAGGGCCGAAGTCGGTCATCGCGCCTATACCCATAAATATAAGACACGGGAAAATCGAGCTTTTAACGCCCGCGTAAATCAGCCGCAAGACACCGTCATTATACCAGTGAGCGCCTTCAATCTTCTGCGCGGCATCCATAATTCCGGCAGGGTCTGCCATTAGCCCCGTTTCGGGCATATTGGCAAGCAAAATACCGAAGGCAATGGGAACCAGCAGAAGCGGTTCGAATTTTTTGCCGATTGCCAGATAGAGGAATACGAAAGAAACCGCAATCATTATGCAGTTCTGCCAGGTCAGGGCGCTGAAGCCCGAGCCCTCCCATATTCCCTGAATAATTTCAAGAATATTCATCAACTCTGTCCTCCTTAACCGATAACAGCGAGAACAGCGTTTGTATCAACAGTTGAGCCCTTCTGAACGAGCACCTGTTTAACGGTGCCGTCACAGGGAGCGACTATTTCGTTTTCCATCTTCATAGCTTCAAGTATCATTATAACCTGACCGGCTTTGACCGCCTGACCGGCAGACGCCGAAACCGAGAGAATGTTTCCGGGCATCGGAGCGGTAACCTTTGTTCCGTCACCTGCGGCAGCGGGAGCGGCAGGGGCGGGTGCAGCCGCAACGGGAGCGGCGGGAGCGGGAGCCGGCGCGGCATCTGTCGGATTCGCGACAGGCGCTGCCTCAGTCACAGATGTTATAACCGCCTGTGTTTCTTCAACATCAACCTCATAATTTTTTCCGTTGAGATAAACTACATATTTCATTTATTTGTCCTCCAGTAATTTGATAGACCTGAATCTGAGTCTGTTGAGAGGAATGCCGCTTTCATTGCTGACTATTGCCATAATACAGGCGGCTGTGGGTTCATCAACATTTATGAGGTCCACACTGCCCTCCGACTGGTTTTCCGGCAAGGGAGTACCCTGCGGAGCGGAGGGAGCGGCGGCGGCAACAGCCGGTGTTTCCGCCGGCTGTTCTTTTTTGTTTTTAAGAACAGCTTTGAATATTTTTGAGAGGAGTGTGATAAACAGGGCGAGCAGAGCAAGTTCCGCTAAAACCACGACTATTCCGACTGCCGCAACCAGAAGCGACTGCGGGACTGACATCGGCCCCTCGGGATTTAAAATATACAAAGGAAGCATAATTATCCCCCTTAACCGATTTTATTGATTTTATAGGTGAATGTGTTGCGCTTTTTCTCTTCTCTCTTGTCGAAGAATGCCTCCGCCTGAGCGGGGAAGGAAATATATGAAAGCACATCCTCATCACAGGTTGCCTTGCTGCCGAGATACTTTCTCGCTGCTTCTACACCGGGCTCGAGCGTATCGGCGTATCTGCCTTCAGGCGGTTTTTCGTCGCCGAGAACGAGCTTCTGAAGCTCCTCGTTGATTTTACCGGGAGCCCTGCCGTATTCGCCTCTGATATAACTCTTGACTTCCTTGGAGATATTCTTGTATCTCTCGCCCGCAAGGACATTTGAAGTCGCCTGAACGCCGACCATCTGGCTCATCGGTGTGACAAGCGGAGGATAGCCGAGATCTTCACGGACTCTCGGAGTTTCCGCAAGAACCTCATCGAGCTTGTCGAGCTTATTCTGCGCGGTAAGCTGGGCAACGAGATTTGAAAGCATTCCTCCGGGAATCTGATAAATAAGCGCGTCGGTCTGAGTACCCATAACCACGGGATTGAGCATACCGTTTTTGAGCGCTTCATTTCTGTAGGGCTTGAAGAAATCGTTTATTTCCTTGCAGACGTTTGTATCTACATTTACGTCATACCCGAACTGTCTGAGAGTATAAACCATTGTTTCGGTCGCGGGCTGCGAAGTGCCGCCGGAGAAGCAGGAAATGGCGGTATCAATAACATCGGCTCCCGCCTCAACGCATTTGAGCAGAGTCATAAAACCGAGACCGGTTGTGGAATGAGTGTGGACAACAACAGGAATCTTTATGTTTTCCTTGAGTGCTTTGACGAGGTCATATCCCTCTTTCGGGCTCATTATTCCCGCCATATCCTTTATGCAGAGCGACTGAACGCCGAGACTCTCAATCTGCTTTGCGGTTTTTACATAACTCTCAAGATTGTGAATCGGGCTGAGAGTGTAGCAGATTGTGCCCGACGCGTGAGCGCCGGCCTTAAGAGTTTCGTCAACCGCGACTTCTATATTTCTTACATCGTTCAGGGCGTCGAATATTCTGATAATATCAATTCCGTTTTCAACGCTCTTTCTGACGAAAAGGCGAACGACATCATCCGGATAATGTTTGTAGCCGAGAATATTCTGTCCTCTGAGAAGCATCTGAAGTTTGGTGTTCGGGCACGCCGCTTTTATTTTGC
>JAFWRV010000301.1 GCA_017519685.1 Clostridia bacterium | reverse complement strand
GGCAACTTTGAAGGAGCGCTCAATCACGCTGTTCAGGACGGCTTTATCGCCAATGTTGCCGATTCATATAACATCGGTATCATCATCTTCCTGATACTTCTCGGCGCCCTCGTTTCAATGATGAACAAGGCGGGCGGCTCCGCGGCGTTCGGCAGATGGGCTTCAACTCACATCAAATCCAGAACCGGCGCTCAGCTTGCGACGATTGTTCTCGGCGTTCTGATTTTCGTTGATGACTATTTCAACTGCCTTACAGTCGGTTCGGTTATGAGACCCGTTACCGACGCCAAGAAGATTTCAAGAGCAAAGCTTTCTTATCTTATTGATGCCACAGCCGCTCCGGTATGTATCATCGCTCCCATTTCATCATGGGCGGCGGCTGTTGCCGGATTCGCGAGAAGCGCCGGCGAGGCAAACGGAATCCGTCTTTTCATAAGAGCGATACCGTTCAATTTCTACGCGCTTTTCACTATCGTTATGATGATAGTTCTCGCCGTATCAAAGTTTGACTACGGCCCGATGAAGCTTCACGAGTTCAACGCTACGGAAAACGGCGACCTTTTCACAAGCGGCACAAACCGCGGCGGCGAAGAGGCTGAGGTCAATGAAAAGGGAAGAGTTATCGACCTTATCATTCCCGTTGTTTTCCTCATCATCTGCTGCGTTATAGGCATGATTTATTCAGGCGGCTTCTTCAGCGGTGAAAGCTTCATTGACTCGTTCTCGAATTCCGACGCTTCGGTAGGCCTTGCGCTTGGCTCCTCGGTCGCGATAGTTCTTGCCGTTATTTATTTCCTGTGCAGAAGAGTAATGAAGTTCAGGGATATTATGGATTCCCTTCCCGACGGCTTCAAGGCAATGGTTCCCGCAATCATCATCCTTGCCTGCGCCTGGACTCTCAAGAGCATGACCGATTCACTCGGCGCAAAGATTTTCATTTCCCAGCTTATCAACGGCACTGCCGAAGGCTTTAGGATTTTCCTGCCCGCAATCATATTCGCCATTGCTGTCGGCCTCTCATTCGCGACGGGAACATCATGGGGAACATTCGGTATTCTCATTCCCATCGTTCTCAGCGTATTCCCCGCGGACAACGGCCTTCAGATTATTTCGATTTCCGCCTGTATGGCGGGCGCGGTCTGCGGCGACCACTGCTCACCGATTTCCGACACCACGATTATGAGTTCCGCCGGCGCGCAGTGTGACCATATCAACCACGTTTCAACTCAGCTTCCCTACGCGCTGACTGTCGCGGGTGTTTCATTCGTGACATACATCATCGCCGGCCTTCTTGAAACCGCCGGCGCGTCAATCGCAGCTCTTCCCATCGGCGCCGTTCTTATGATTGTAACCCTTATCTGCATCAGGACAATAACAAAGAAAAAGGCCTGATTCCAAAGTTAAAAAAATATTAAAAATGCCGTTATTAAAATAAAGCATTTGCTATTTTGCCTCTGCTGTGTTATGATACCGGCAGAGGTGTTTTGCTATGGCTGATTTTTTAAACAAGTTAAAAGATATTCTGTCGTCAGGCGGTAATGACGACTATGAAGTTCCCGAGCTTATGTACGGCTTCACCGTAACGCATCACGCGGGAGCGCTTCACCAGAAACCGAATACGCTTGAAAGCGTCAGTTATTCCGTGTTTCACGGAGCCGGATGCATTGAGCTTGATGTTTCTTTCAGACCCGACGGGACCCCGGTTATCATCCACAAGGAAGAGCCGACAAGCCGTCAGGGCGAATCCCTTGAAATGGCGTTCAAAATCATAGCCGGCAGCAGAAAATGCAAAATCAACCTGGACCTTAAGTCCACAAAGAATCTTCCCGCCATTGACAGTCTTGTTCAGGAATACAATCTCAAGGAGAGAGTGTATTATACCGGCGTCACTGAAGATATGATAAACAAAGTCAAATCAACATCCGAGATTCCTTTCTATCTCAATCACGATATAACCAAGGAAGAAGCGGAGGACAGGGATATCGGCAAGGCGCTTGTGGAAAAAGTCAAGGCGCTCGGGGCCATCGGCGTAAATTCCAAAGACGGCTTCTGCAGTGAACAGCTTTGCCGCATGATGCACAGACGCGATCTTTATGTTTCAATATGGACCGTCAACAGCATAGCAAGGACAAAAGAACTTCTTTCGTACAGCGTTGACAACATCACATCGATGAAGCCGGATATCCTCGAAAGACTGATTTTCGGTGTGGATGAAACGGCAAATCTCAGCGTGTTCAGAGATGAATAAACAGTAAAATATCTTATTTAAAGACAGACTCAGGTCTGTCTTTTTTCTTTTCTGTAAAATACAACAAATTGTGTATGCTTGCCTGCCGTGTGGAAAAAACACCATATATATTGTATATTATTATATTTTCAGAAAAAAATCTATTAAATAATGAAGTTTTTGGTGAAAAGCCGGAAAATTCTATTGACAAACACAATATATTGTGGTAATGTTTTTAAGCATTAACAATTTATTGTATTCCGGAGGAAAAATGAACATACAGGGACTGCAAAAACTGACCTTGCTGGATTTCCCGGGCAAAATGGCGTGTACGGTGTTCACCGGCGGATGTAATCTCCGCTGCCCGTTTTGCCACAATTCACCTCTTGTAATCAATCCGCCGAAGGAATCCTTCTATCCGGATGAAGAGATTTTCGCTTTCCTCGCTAAGAGAAAAGGAATTCTCGACGGAATTGCGATAACGGGCGGCGAGCCGCTTATGCAGCCGGATATTGAGGATTTTATAAAAGAGGTTAAAAACAGAGGATTTGCCGTCAAGATTGACACAAACGGCACCTACCCCGAAAAGCTCAGACGGATAGTGGAGAACGGGCTCGCCGATTATGTGGCAATGGATGTCAAATCATCACTCGGGAGCTATTCACAGTGCGTCGGCATAGGTAACTACGATACCTCAAAGATTGAGGAAAGCGTCGCGTTTCTGAAACAGGGAGCCGTTGACTATGAATTCCGCACCACGGTCGCCGAAGGTCTTCATACCGAGGAAGATATAGAGGAAATGGGAAAGTGGCTCAAAGGAGCGAAAAGACATTTTCTTCAGGCGTTCAAGGACTCGGGCGAGCTTATCGGATTCGGGCTTTCCGAAATGCCGAAAGAGAGAATGTACGCCATGCGCGACATAATGAGAAAGTATATTCCCGAATGTGAAATAAGAGGAATATAAAATATATAAAAATTCATCAATATATAGTGCAAATCTTACAAAAAAGCGGGAAAAGTCACAATATCTTGTTTTTTCTGTTGACTTTAACGCAGGATATTGGTATTATTTGTACGTTTGAAATTCATGAGAAGGAGAAATAATAATGTACCAGGTAGTAAAACGTGACGGCACAATAGCTGAATTTGACGTAATCAAAATTTCCGAGGCAATTAAAAAGGCCTTTGATGCTCAGGAAAAGCAGTATCATCCCTCTACAATCGACTTCCTCGCTCTCAAGGTAACCGCTGATTTCGAGCCCAAAATCGCGGACAACTACATTTCCGTTGAAGCGATTCAGGACAGTGTTGAGTCCGTTCTTATCCAGGCGGGCTACGCGGATGTCGCGAAATGCTACATTCTTTACAGAAAGCAGAGAGAAAAACTCCGTAATCTCAAATCAACAATCCTTGACTATAAAGAGCTCGTCAACAGCTATGTCAATGTTACCGACTGGCGTGTCAAGGAGAATTCAACCGTAACATATTCCGTCGGCGGACTTATTCTTTCAAACTCCGGCGCCATCACGGCAAACTACTGGCTCAGTGAGATTTACGATGAAGAAATCGCGAACGCCCACAAGAATGCCGATATTCACCTTCACGATCTTTCAATGCTTACCGGATACTGCGCCGGCTGGTCGCTCAAGCAGCTTATCCAGGAAGGTCTCGGCGGCGTAACAGGCAAGATTACCTCCGCTCCCGCAAAGCACCTCGCGACCCTCTGCAACCAGATGGTCAATTTCCTCGGCATTATGCAGAATGAATGGGCGGGCGCTCAGGCGTTCTCATCGTTTGATACCTATCTTGCTCCGTTTGTCAAGGCGGACAATCTCGATTATGACGCAGTTAAAAAGTGCATTGAGTCGTTCATTTACGGCGTCAACACACCTTCCCGCTGGGGCACACAGGCGCCGTTCTCAAACATCACCCTCGACTGGACTGTTCCCGCTGACCTTGCCGAGCTCAACTGTATAGTCGGCGGCAAGGAAATGCCCTTCAAATACAAGGACTGCAAGGCCGAGATGGATATGGTCAACAAGGCGTTCATCGAGATTATGATTGAAGGCGACGCAAACGGACGCGGCTTCCAGTATCCCATCCCCACTTATTCAATCACCCGCGATTTTGACTGGTCCGAAACAGAGAACAACAAGCTTCTCTTTGAAATGACCTCCAAATACGGCACCCCTTATTTTTCAAACTATGTCAACAGCGATATGGAACCCAGCGACATCCGCTCGATGTGCTGCAGACTCCGTCTTGACCTGCGTGAACTCCGCAGAAAGACCGGCGGCTTCTTCGGCAGCGGTGAAAGCACCGGCTCCGTCGGCGTTGTAACAATCAACATCCCCAGAATCGCGTATCTTGCGGAAGACGAAAAAGACTTTTACAGACGTCTTGACAAGATGATGGATATTTCCGCGCGTTCGCTTTCAATCAAGAGAAAGATTATAACAAAGCTTCTTGAAGAAGGACTTTATCCCTACACAAAGCGTTATCTCGGCACATTTGAGAATCACTTCTCAACAATCGGTCTTGTCGGTATGAACGAAGCCGGCCTCAACGCGAAATGGGTCAGAGCCGATATGACAACCGAGAAATGCCAGACCTTCGCGAAGGAAGTTCTCAATCACATGCGCGAGCGTCTCAAGGATTACCAGGAGCAGTACGGCGACCTTTACAATCTTGAAGCGACTCCCGCCGAGTCAACTTCCTACCGCCTTGCGAAGCACGATGTCAAGCGTTATCCCGGCATCATCACCGCTTCAAAGGATGTTCCTTATTATACCAACAGCTCTCACCTTCCCGTCGGCTTTACCGAGGATGTTTTCGCGGCTCTCGACATTCAGGATGAACTTCAGACCCTCTACACATCCGGCACGGTATTCCACGCCTTCCTCGGCGAGAAGCTTCCCGACTGGAAATCAGCGGCAGACCTTGTACGCAAGATTGCCGAGAACTACAAACTGCCTTATTACACTCTTTCACCCACATACTCTGTATGTAAGGATCATGGCTATATCCAGGGCGAAGTATATGTCTGCCCCGAGTGCGGAAACGCGACGGAGGTTTACAGCCGTATCACAGGTTATTACCGTCCCGTTCAGAACTGGAACGACGGCAAGACCCAGGAGTACAAGGACAGAAAGGTTTACACAATAGCAGGCTCTAATTTCCACAGCCACACATCGGACTGTGCATTCTGTGACGACAGTGCCGGAACTCCCGATAAAATCGGCGACGGCATCTATCTTTTCAAGACTCCCACATGCGCAAAATGCAAGATAGCAATTCCCAAGCTTCGTGAAGCCGGAATTGAATTCACCGAACTCAACGCCTATGAAAATGAGGATCTTGCCATTCAGCTCAACATAAAGACCGCTCCCACACTCGTTGTTATCGAGGACGGAAAGGTAACCAAGTATTCAGACCTTGCAGAGGTTCTCAAGTTTGTTGAAAGCGTAAAGAAGGCATAATTATGCACGATATAATAATAATCGGCGCGGGGCCGGCGGGATTAACCGCCGCCCTTTATGCACGCAGGGCCGACAAGACGGCGCTTGTGATTGAAAAAGGCACATTCGGCGGTCAGGTGACATTTTCACCCCTTATTGAAAACTATCCCGGTTTCGCAAGTTTAAGCGGAAACGAGCTTGCCGACAAGCTCGTTGAGCAGGTTATCAACCAGGGCGCCGATATCGAGATGGAAACAGTAAAAGAAATCATCGATAACGGCGACACCAAGACCGTCGTGACCGATGCCGGAACTCACGAGGGCAAAGCGGTTATAATCGCGGTCGGATGCAGACACAGACAGCTCGGCCTGCCGAATGAAAACGAGCTCACGGGCAACGGCGTTTCCTACTGCGCCACCTGTGACGGAGCGTTTTTCAAGGGCAAAAACGTCGCTGTCTGCGGCGGAGGAAATTCCGCTCTGCAGGAAGCGGTTCTGCTCTCGGATTTATGCTCCCGTGTCACAATAGTCCAGAATCTCGATTATCTGACAGGAGAGGCAAAGCTTGTTGAAAAAGTCAACAGCAAGGACAATATCGAAATCATAACCGGAACCGTCATCAATTCACTTAAAGGTGAAAATGACCTGACAGCGCTTGAGCTTAAAAAGACAGCGGACGGTTCCGTAACGGAGCTTCCCGTTGACGGGCTGTTTATAGCCATCGGGCTTGAGCCGGATAACGCGAGATTCTCAAATGTCGCGGCTCTCACCGAATGGGGCTATTTCGATACAGATGAAACCTGCCTGACAAAAACCGAAGGAATATTTGTTGCCGGTGACTGCAGGGATAAATCGGTCAGACAGATTACCACCGCTGTTGCCGACGGCTCCGCCGCGGCTCTGGCAGCATGCAGATATATTGATTACAGATGAGTAATTCACGCAGTTTTGCAAAAGGCGCGCGAAGCGGAATCCCGATAGCGCTCGGATATTTTACGGTTGCTTTTTCACTCGGAATTCTCGCGAGCGAAATCGGTCTTTCTCCGCTTCAGGGATTTATTTCGAGCCTTGTCAACCACGCTTCGGCAGGCGAGTACGCTGAGCTTCAGGCGATAGCGTCAAAAGCTTCATATATTGAAATCGCGCTCGCGACTTTAATTATAAACAGCCGCTATCTGCTGATGAGCGCGTCCCTGAGTCAGAAGATTTCATCGGACACGTCTTTCCTCAAACGTCTTATTCTCGGCTTCGGCGTAACAGACGAGATTTTTGCGGTCTGTTTTTCAGAGCCGGGAAATCTCAACCCTTATTACGGGTACGGAGCGATGACGGTCGCGATTCCCTCATGGGCGACAGGTACAGCAATCGGCATTTTCGCCGGAAACATCCTTCCGCAATCGGTTGTCACGGCATTGAGCGTCGCGCTTTACGGAATGTTTATCGCGATAATCGTTCCCCCGGCAAAGAAGAATAAAGCGATATTGGTTTTAGTGCTCGTTTCGTTTGCCGCGAACTTCGCGGTGACAGAGCTCGGTATTTTTTCCGAAGAGCACGAAAGTCTCAAGATTATTATTCTCACCGTTGTCCTCTCCGCTGTGGCGGCTGCCGTATTCCCCGTAAAAGAAGATGATGAGGAAGTCACCGAAACGGAGGTAAACGGCGATGAGGGGTAATATCTATATTTATATTCTTGTTGCCGGCGTTGTTTCTCTTTTGCTCCGCGCTCTTCCTCTGACGCTTATCCGCGGCAAGATAAAAAATAAATTCATCAAATCTTTCCTTTTGTACATCCCGTACACCACGCTCGCGATTATGACTTTTCCCGCGATTATCCGCGCAACCGACTCTCCGGCTGCCGGCGCAATTGCACTTGTTGCGGGAATAATCGCGGCATGGTTCAACCTCGGGATGCTCCCGGTGGCGGCAATCTGCTGCGCCGTGGTGTTCATTACGGGACTGATTTTCTGATATCGAAATCAACGGGTTTTGCTTTAATACAGTGAAATCCGTCTGAATACTTCCTTTAATCCGCCGTAAGTAGATGTACGGCGGATTAGTCTTTTATAAAAAACGGGCGGGTGTTCATTGAACACCCGCCCTGAAATATCTGATTTAATCCTCGTGCGGTTTATAGAGATTCACATTATAATAGTCCAGCATAAACTTTTTGACTTTGGATTCTTCCGGATTAATGTAATTATGGCTGACACGGGTTTTTCCGTCTGAACCGACCGTTATCGTCGTTCCGCCGTTGGTTTCATTTTCCCAGTAGCAGCCGTAGCCCGTCTTCATAGCGTAAATAAGGTTGATTCCTTTGTATTCTATGCAGAAGCAGTTTATATGGTCGTGGCCGAACATCATATTTACGGTGCTGCCGAGCCCGTGCGCTTTTTCAAAAAATCCGTTATTGAAAAGAGGAGCACCGTTTTTCTCGTGCATTTTGCAGAACGGCTCGTCTTTGTACCTGCCTGTCAGTTCCTGCTTCTCATAATCATATACCGAGTCCCAGGCGTCCTGTATTTCGGGAACGGGGATGTGCATTACCGCCGTGCTCGGAACAGTTCTGCCCTCCGCCTGCGCTATGCCTCTGACCGCCCACTCATACCAGCGTATCTGTTCTTCGGTCAGATGGTCATAACTGCCCTTCATCATTTCTTCCTCGTGATGAGTGTCCATCATAAAAAGCGTGTGGATTGCTTTTCCGTTTTCGCGTATATTGATAATGTAATTTCCGAAGCCGTGTCCCTCCGGGCCGAAATCAAACAGGCAGTGCCTTGCCCTGCTGAGGCGGTAAGCAAGCCAGAATTCGCTCACGCAGCCTGTGTGGTCGGCGTTTCCCATAACGGGAGCCCAGGGTATCGCGTAGCTTTCAAGAAAGTCGATAAGCTTCAGATGGGCGAAGGAGTCAAAAGCGTTGTCGCCTGTCAGGGTGATTAAATCGGGGCTGACCTTTTTTATGAGTTTGTCAATTGTTTCCTCATAGAATTCACCGACCTGACTGAACGCTTCACCGTTGTGACACTGTATGTCGGAGAGATTGAGTATAACAAAATCCTTATCCGGATTTTTTTCGACGCTTGTTTCATAGGAGCGGTCATACGGCAGATTTTCATTCCATTTGTAAAAGCATCTGCCGCCCCTGACCTCATCCTCACTGACGGGATGGTTTATCAGTTCATCGAGATATTTATTGCAAATATCAAGGTCCGCAATCATTATTACGCTTCTTTCTTCTTTGCGGCTGAAGTCGCTTTTGTGTTTTCTGCTTTTTTCGCGGTTGTTTTTTCGGACTTCTTCGCGGTCGTTTTTTCGGTTTTCTTTTCTGCTGTTTTCTCGGCTTTCTTCTCGGTTGCTTTTTCGGATTTCTTTACGGTCGTTTTCTCCGTCTGTTTTACGGTTGTCTCAGCGGCTTCATTTTCGGTTTCTTCCGTTTCCTGTGTCATCGGGATGTTGACGGCGTAATCCTCTTCGTCTTTATCTGGGCCGGTGAGGCGTTGGCATGCACTTTTT
>JAFWRV010000300.1 GCA_017519685.1 Clostridia bacterium | reverse complement strand
TTAAACATCTCTATTATTTCTTTTTCATATTCTTTTATGTGTCTGTATTCTCTTGACATAGTTAAACCCCCTATGGTATTTTCTATATTATACCATAGGGGGTGCTTTTTTTCATTGTCCGTTTTTTACGGTTCTGTTCACCTGCTTTCTGTATATCAGAATAATTATCTTTACTGTTTCCCGATTTTGGGAAGGTCGGAGTCTCCTCCGAATATTGCCGCGGCGACAGTCGCAACCGCTATAAGACCGACTGACGCAACAGCCGCGACGGAATAAAGAAAGCGTTTGTTTTCGGAATCCTTGAGGAACATATTGTTGTGCAGGACCGTCATTTTATCAATGATAATCTGTTTTTCTTCAAATGTCAGATTGTCATCCTCAAGCATTTTTTGCAGAGAGTCGATAATCTTTGTGCCGGCGGCATAATAGTTCTTCATGCTTTCGTCATTCTGGGTAAGCGCTTTATCAAGAGTATCTTTATACTCCGCCGCCATTTCTTTTGAAAAGTTCGCGAAATCAGGGCACTGCTCCATAATGCTCCTGAAAGTTTCGGAGTTTATTTTGTCACTCATTGAAATGAGGGAGGGGACCATATCCTCCGTCATTTCGCCGAAACCGTCAATTCCGAGTTTTTTAAGTAATTTTTCTTCGCTCCAGGTTTTACCCATAATATGCCTCCCGGTTTTACGGCAATCAGTCAGCCGATTATCGTCTTTATGTGTGTCAAATAATTACATTTATATTATATCACATATTATTGCCGCGCTCAATACCCCTTTTTCAGATATGAAAAGTATTTCTTGTATTATCTGTGCTTTAATGATAATATATATTTGAAATCAACTTTTTGAGGAGAAGAAAAATGGAAATTGCGGTAAACGGAATAAAGATTTATTATGAAAAAATGGGGCAGGGAAGACCTCTGATTATGTCGCACTGCAACAGTATGGATCACAGGATTTTCAAAAAATCCGCCGCGATGCTGAGCTCGCGTTTCACCGTTTATACTCCCGATACCAGAGACCACGGGAAAAGCGAAAAGGTTAAAACCCTGCATTACGAAGATATGGCTGAGGATATGTATTGCTTTATCACAGAGCTGAAACTTGAAAAACCCGTTTTTTACGGTTTCAGCGACGGCGGAATAACCGGTTTGATTCTGGCGACGGCGCATCCCGACCTGCTCTCCGCGCTTATAGTCAGCGGGGCAAGCCTGAATCCCGACAGCACAAAGCCGCTGCCGATGAAATTTTTCCGCCTGTGGAGTCATATTGACCGCAGTGACAAGATGCGCATTATGATGCGCGAGCCGTCAATCACAGACGAAATGCTTAAAAGTATCACCGTTCCGACCTATGTAACGGCCGGGGAGAAGGATGTTATAAAGCAGTCTCACACCGAGCATATTGCCGAGGTCATCCCCGATTCACATCTGAAAATATTCAAGGGCGAGGGGCATTCGGGATATATAATGAATAGCACGGCAATAGCAGAATATATTCTGTCTGTAATCGGGGACGTTCGCATTTAAAAGAAATACAGATATAAAAAAATAAGGTTCGCAGTAAACACCTGTGAACCTTTTTTACATATTATTTCACTGTAAATGTCGCGTAAAACTTTTCGGATTTGCCGTTGTCATAAACGGATTTGACTATTCTGTATTCACCCGGGGAAAGTTCCCCGTAAATATCCGAGAAATCTATTTCCTTCTCCCACGAAGAATCCGTTTTTAATATGTAGGCAATCGCAATCCAGGTCACGGGCTCGCCGCTTTTTGTCGGAACTTCTTTCCACTTCCTGCCGTCGAATTTTTCAATTGTGTAGGCGGCTCCTGTGTAAAGTTCGCCTTGCGGCTTGCCTTCTTTGGTTGACTGCGTAAAAATGATTTTTCCTTTTCCGTTTCCGTAATACTCAAATTCCATTGAAAGCCCGTTTCCGGATTTTTTATCCGCATCGCGTCTTCCGAGAGTAATATAATCGGATATTATTCTGTTGAAGGTGATTCTGTCTTTTTCAGGCAGCACATACGCCTTGTCCGCGTCGGTGTCGGTCAGTATTCCGTCTGCGGAATTATATGAATACTGTTTGCCGTCGGCATATCTGATAATAACGTCGGGCAGATCGTCGTATGAATCGCCCCAGAGATTATTTTTATTGATTTTGTCAATCTGATTTTTGATAATTTTCGCGTCTTCATCTTTAAGACCGGGAGAAACATCGCCGTGAATTTCGGAAACAAACACTTCCGCCTCAATATGTCCCGGTAAAGTGCGTATTGAAGACGGATTAACCGTCGTGCTTTTATCCGCGGCAGGTGCGCTTTCCTCAGCCGCCTTTTTTGTCAGAGACGTTTTTTCCCGAGCCATATCTGTTGTTTCACCGTCCACGGTATATTTCTTAATAACACTTTCAAATTCTTCTTTTGTGTCGCCGTATAAATTCAGAATTGATGAGTTGCCGAGCTGGCCCATTTCGCTGTCATAATAGTATTCCTCTCCGTCAACGGTTATGATGAAGTCTTTGTTTCCGTTAAATAACATGTCGCCCCTCGGAGACGATGTGACAACCGAGCCGATATAGCGGGCGTCTTCGTCGGAAACTGTAAAGGTTTTTCCGGTTTTACCCGATTTGATGCTGACGGAAAACTGTCTGTCCTGTATGGTATAGCTTCGGGTAATATCGGACGGGCTTGGATTTGCCTGTAAAGTCTCGTCGTTCTGCCTTTGCTCTGCGTCGGACGCGGTTGACACGCTCCCGCTTTTGCCGCATGACGCGGCCGTGAGCAGAGTCAGCGCGAGAATTAAACATATTGCTGCTTTAATTTTCATATAATTGCCTCCCTTCGTTATCCTCTTATTATCATAACGGACAATCAATGAAAAGTATTTGATTTTTTTGCGCTTTATTTAAAAATCCGCGAGCGGAGAGAATCTTACTGCGGAAACGCTGTTTTTAAAAGCTGAATAACTCTGATTTTTTTCACAGTCAAAGTCATTCATTTTCGCAATTGACGCCCACATTCTGTCAATGACATTGAGATCGTCATTTCGTCTTACGATATTGCTTTCACTGTCCCAGCCGGCCCAGTCGCCCCATATCAGGAAATAACCGCCGCCGAGACTTTTTCCCGTAATCTTCGTTTTTATTACACTGCTGAATTCCCACATTTTCGAGGGATTCCAGCCGCCGTATTCCCTGCAGTTTTTGAATCTGCATTTTCCTTCGCATCCCGAATAAATACGCTCGGCGGTCGAATGCTGAAATGACCAGGATCTGCAGCTCCCGCTTCTCGCGTCTTCACCGGATTTTGACTGTCTGAGCACATAATAGCAGGAGCTTGAAACGCAGTTATACATTATTCTGCCGTTGGATCTAAGGTCCGCCGCGGAGCCGTAATAGGTGTCGGGTTCGTTCCAGTAACAGACTTCAAGATCCGGGTCGATTTCTATGTTTGATTTACGCGAGAACAGATAGTCGTTGAATGCCCTGACCGTGTACCCCATATTTTTCAGCATTTCGCATACCGAATTCATATAGATTACAAAGCCGTCAAACATTGTGCTTCCGCCGTTTTCACGAGCGTATGTTTCCCAGTCCGGGTCGTTGACCGTCACTTCGTCGGAGCAGATATTGAATTTGTTACAGCCGTAGTTTCTGAAAAAAGAGGCGTACGCTTCGGTGACGGCAAGGGCAAGATTTCCGGCAAATTCAGCGGAAATATCAATCGTCTGATAATTTGAGCCCTGTGCAGAGAATATCGTGTTTTCATCCGATGTATATGTTTTTCCGCCGTAACTGAATGAGAGCGTGCCGCTGTCAAGGCGGTCGCTGCATCTTTTAATAAGATTTGTGCTGTGACCGGGCAGGTCAACAGACGGTATGATGTCAATATGAAATTTTTTCGCGCAGTTTATAATATCGATAATGTCATCTCTCGGGTATTTCGCGTTAACATTCTCGGGATAGTTTTTGTTCCAGGAAACCACGGTGCCGCCGCAGATGAAAGAAAAGTCGTTCCCGTTGCAGTCGGGTACGGCATTTCCGTCTTTGTCCCTCCAGATATCGGCTCTTATTCCCTGTTCCTCTGTGAGATGCA
>JAFWRV010000299.1 GCA_017519685.1 Clostridia bacterium | reverse complement strand
GTACCTGTATTGATGTTTTCTTCGGCAGCGGGATTTGTGCTGTGCGGCCGGGTGGATTATATGCTGATTGCCGTTCTGAACGCTGTTGCGTTTATGTGCTTTCACGGCGCGTTCGGTCTGGCGCTTAATCTAAAAAATCCCAATCTTACCTGGGTGAATGAAACTTCGCCCGTCAAACAGGATTTTCATGTTCTTATCACTATCTTCGGCGGTATGATTACGGCCCTTCTGCCCGTTGCCTGTTCAGCGGCGCTCATGAACGCGGCCGATATCAGAATCGCGCTGCTACTTTCGGCGGCAATCTATACGGCGGCATTTGCCCTGCTTTATAAGTGGATTACCGGAAAAGGTGCAAGAATTTTTGAAGAATTATAAAAAAAGCCGTATGCGGTCTTAACGCATACGGCTTAATACTATTTAATTATTTCCGCTTTCCATACCAGACTGAATTTTTCACCGGGCAGGGACGAGCGGATTTCTCTTTTTTCCGAGATATCCTTATACGGAACGGGATTGTCGTTGATTCCGTACCACGGCTCGAGGCAGACATAGGGCGCTCCGGGTTTTGCCCAGATTCCGAGCACGGGGCAGTCCCCGAAGGTGAACTCAATTTCGTTTTCACCCTTCAGTCTGAGTTTCTTTGATTTGAGTCCGGAGATAATCAGAGCGTCCGGCTCAAAAATTTCTTTGGTGATTTCAATTGTATTCTCATTATTGAGCAGAGGAAACTTTTCGTCAATCAGCATATTGGTGCTGTCGATTCTTTCGGTGCAGACGGTTTCGTTACATTCAAATTCGATTCTGTCGCCGACTTTGCAGTTGAAACCGGGATGAGCGCCGAGTGAAAAATACATCTTTTCGTCTGAATTGTTGATGACCGTGATTGTGTTTTCAAGCGCTTTTCCGCTGAGCTCAAAGGTAACGAGAAGCTCAAATTCCCACGGGTATTTTTCAAGCGTAGAAGCGTCGCTTTTAAGCGAGAAAACAGCTTTGCCGTTTTCCGCGCCGAGGCAGGTGAAAGGCAGTTTTCTCGCGAGACCGTGCTTCGGCATACTGTATTCTTTTCCGTTGTAAAAAAAGCGGTCGGAGTTCAGCTGACCGATTACGGGGAAAAGGACAGGCGCCTGACCGTACCAGATATCGGGATTGCCGTACCAGATGTATTCCCTGCCGTTTTCCTTTGATTTCAGGGAATGAAGCTCCGCTCCCATTTCGTTTATCTCACAGGTTAAAAACTCATTTTCGATTTTATAAAACATAGCGTACCTCCCGCGTTTTTTATTATTGTATATCTCTTTTGCCCGAAAGTCAATTTCAGGGTAAAATTTCTTGCAGTAAGTTGTTATTAATGATATAATCATATCAAAGGAGATGAAGAAATGTCGGAAATCATCGTTGCAGGAGCAGGTCACGGAGGAATAGTCGCCGCGATGAAACTTGCCGAAGCCGGGCATAAGGTTACCGTGTTTGAAAAAAACGCGAGGGAAAACTGCGGCCATGAGCAGAAGGATTCTTTTGACGCGTCGGCGTTTGACTATGCGGGCATTGAAATCCCGGAGGGCTATCTCGCGCCCGCAAATCAGATTTCTTTTTATCCTCTTGACAGCTCCGTTGAGCCGCTCACATTACCCGCGCCCAAGGATTACCGCAACATAACCGTTGACAGGCGTGAGCTTCTCGCTTATCTTATCTCCCTTGCCGAAAAAGCCGGAGTCGAATTCCGGTTTGAAGACGGAGTTTCTTCTCCGATAATGCTCGGCGGCAGAGTATCCGGGCTGGAAACGCAGAGCGGAAAGCATTACGCAGACCTTGTCATTGACGCCTGCGGAGTTGATTCTCCGGTCAGAAAACAGCTTCCGGATTATCTCAGCATTGAGAAGGACCTTGCGAATTATGACTGTATCTACACTTACCGCGCGAAGTTCGGCAGGGTTCCGGGCGTTCCCGACCCCGAGCACAAATATAATATTTATATCAAGGACGATAACGGCTTTGAGTGGATAATCACGGATGATGACAGCGTAGATGTCCTTGTGCTCAGGATGTATGAACTCAATTATTCGCTTATCGCGGATCTTCTCAGAAAAACAAACGAGGAAAATCCGCACATGGATAAAAACATTATCGGAAACGGTAAAATGTCAAAGATTCCCGTAAGGCAGCCGCTTGCGGTTTTTGTTGCCGACGGCTATGCCGCGGTCGGCGATTCCGCGTTTATGACTTACGCCGCCAAGGGTTCGGGAATTGCTTTCGCGATTAAGGCGGGAACGATGCTTGCCCGGGCCGTTCTGGAAGATAAAAACGGCATTTACAGCGGCGAAACGCTCTGGCCGTATGAGCGCGCTTTCTTTAAGGAAATCGGCTTTGACGCCTGCTCAATCGCCCTTGTCAAAAATCTCCTGCCGTATATGACGGCGCAGGAGGTCAATGATATATTCAGAAACAAGCTTATCACAAGCGAGGAGCTTGATTATATCTTTTCGGGAGTTTTTCCGAAGAGAAAAGTGCCTGCGATGTTAAAAGAGAAGCTTAAAATTCTCGGAGATGTTCCCGAGTTCCGTTCCCAGATTATATCTTTTATCGCCTGGCTCGGGAAATTCAACACCCTTGTCGAGCCGTTCATTCCGTCAAAGTATGAGCCCGAGGAAATAAGCAAATGGGCGGAAAGATACAATAAATTCTTTGAGTCGATAAGGAAAAAAGAAGACGGGGATTTATCCGTATAATCAACGGAGGTTAATATGACCGCTAAAAAGACACTTGCCGTTTTTATGCTTGCGCCGCTTATGCTGCTCGGTTTTACCGCGTGCGGCGGAACGAAATACAGAATTGACTATCGGGGGCAGAAGGATTCGTATACCAACGCCCGTGACAGTTACAGTGCGGGAAGCAAGGTTGTGCTTTATTATGACCTGATTGATACCGATACCGATTATTCCTTTTTTATTGACGGTAAGGAACTCAGCTGCAAATATAAAGAGGGGAAGGGATTTGTTATTTCATTCACTATGCCGGATCACGATACCGTTCTTGAGTGCAAAAGCGTGAGAAGTATGGTCAGGGACGCGGACACCGAAGGCGAAATGCTGATTAATTATTTCGCGACAACCGTCGGAACCGAAGGAGAAGGTGAAGCGTATGAACTGATTCTTTATTCCGGCGCCGGTGACAAAGTCAGACTCAGCGTATCAAGGGTCGTCGAGGGCGAAACCGAGGAAGAACGGGAATATCTTATTCCGCGCGAAGCGGCGGACAGATGCCTGAAAATTGCCCGCGAAAACGACCTTGCCGGCTGGAACGGATTAAATGACGCCGACTCGCTGGATGGAGCTCTTACCGTGGTGAGATATAAAGACGGCGATTCCTATGTACGCGCGTCAACGGAGAAAATGCCCGAAAACGGCGAAAAAATCCTCAACAGTATCAGAGAAACCATTGAGGAGTATATAACTTATTAAAATGACATACCGGAAATGAACAGTTCAGGAAAACCCGCGTCTTCAGCGAGGTCGTAATAAACCGCTTTGCCGGTCACGGCTGACGGCGGATTTTCACCGAGCGCGTAAGCGGCGAGGCCTTTGAGCGAACTGTTATTGACCGAAATAAATTTATCTTCTAGCGCCGCATGGAACAGACCGCTCCTTACGGCGTTTT
>JAFWRV010000298.1 GCA_017519685.1 Clostridia bacterium | reverse complement strand
CCTTTGGGACGGCGAAGCTATGCTTGATGAATCCGTATTTGAGCAGGCAGGCAGAAGTAATAAGGGAATGATGCTGCTCCGCAACAGATATTTCAAATCCTGCGCATTCAATACTAAATTACAGCAATGGTTTAAGGAAAACAGGATTAAAGACATTTCTCAATTAAACGGATTCACTCTTGCAACGGATATATCACAGGTTAAAATGATTGTAACCGAATCAAGTCTTAAATTCCTTAAAATGTTTGAAGGTGAATTTGAAGATAAAATAAGATACTGGGTAGATCATATCAAAACTGACGGCGGCAACATATTCGGCATTGTAAAAAGCGAAAAGCCGACAAAATATATGGGCGGCGAATATGTAAGAACAAGCTATCAGCTTATCAATACCATAAATCTAACAGAGGATGAAGCGAAAACTCTTGTTGCCCCTGTAAATGAATTCAAGCGAAATTTGAGAAATGATTACCGCTTTATGAAATACTATCTTGATGAATTCCGTTCCGATGATTCCGATCTTGAATTCAATCCTCTGCTGTATAAGAAGAAACTTGTATCCCGTTTTCTGGATAAATATCCCGAATTTGCGGAAACAAAAATGTATTACGGTTTCAGAAACGATATTATCAGAGAAATCAACAATTCGATTAAACACGGCAAACTGCTTGTTCACGGAACCAATGCCGTGTTATTCGGGAACGGACAGGAATTTTTAAAAGCAACAATTAAACCGAAATACTGTTCTCACAGGCAGATACACAACAAAACAGAATATGCCTGGATTTATTCGAGCTATTTCAAACATCAAAACCGTATTCTCTGCGCAAGAAGCCCACATATTACAATGGGCAATATAATGGTCGGGGATAATCATTTTCTCCCTTACAGACATTATTTTAATCTCACAGAAAGCATTGTATGTGTTGATGCTGTTGACAGCCCGATTCAGCACCGTCTTAAGGCTGTGATTATGATTCCGATGTTATGCTGATATCGGATAACAACATTCTTTCACAAGCGGCATTGAGAGATTACGGCAGTTTCCCCGTTCCTTTTAACGGCATTGAATTCGATAAAACGGAAAACAGATCGCTCGCGGAAATTGACCGTCTTATCAGCAAGAACAAAATCGGAGAAATAGTAAATCTTTCTCAGAAGTTGAATACAATCTACTGGTCAATTATCAACACACCCGATATTTCCATAATCTCGCCCGATGAGTTGTATAAAGACATCTGCATTCTCGCGGTTCTCTCAAATACTGAAATCGACAAAGCAAAGCGGATATATAAAGTTGATGTTGATTCTGTACTTGATGAACTCAAGGCGAAATATCTTGGTATATTCGGCGAGTATTTCAACGAACCTGAATTCTGGAGATATATCAACATTTCAAGCGGAAAACAGAAAAAACAAAATAAAAACTATGAGTGCCGCTCACCGATGGCATATCTTTACAACGAAGCCTGCGCCGACAAAACTCCGAGAAGTAAAAACGGTAAGTTTTTCTCAGATCTGCCCGGCGTTGATTACGGCAAAATAAAAGGCGTAAGAAAAGAAGAAATAGATAGAATTATGGATGTTGCGAATAAAACCGCAACGGCATATAACAGAGCGGTAACGAGAATGCTCAGCGCTGCCAACAAGCGCGGCAGGCACGGACAAAACAATACCGATGCCGGAATGAGCGATATAGCTGTAATCCTGACATCGGGTATTGAGAAAATATCTAAGCTGTGTAAAACCATGGATCACCGTCTCGCTGTTTTGCGTGAGATTGATAATACGATGCATGTGCAGAAAAGAGCCGAAACGGAACAGTGGGTGTTGCTTGCCGGGGTGTGGAAAAAGTAGTATGATTATTTTTCTCCCTTATAAGATGTTGACAAATAATCCTTTAAGCTCAAAAAGAATCCGCCCGAAGCCGATTACGACCCGGACGGAATCAGAAAAGAGTTGTTCAGGATGTTTGGAGTGAATTAAAATTAATCATAAAAATTCTTAGGTTTATGAGACAAAAGTGACGTGATGTGCGTGTTATTGATGAAAGGAGGCTGAAAATGATAAAACTCGAACCCGAAATAGCAGTAAAAATGTATTCATCCGATATGTTAAGAGCTGCTTATACTATTTTGGGAACTAAATCGGATTCAGAAGACGCTGTTCAAGATGCTTTTCTAAAACTGCTGTCAAAAAAGCCGTCGTTTCGCGATATGGAACACGCAAAAGCCTGGTTGCTAAGAGTAACTATAAATATCTCAAAAAGCATGTTGCGATACAGGAATTCACATTACGGAGGCGAAACAGATTGCAATACTGCAGCCGAGGATTACTTTGAAGAGAAAAACGAATCGGTTTTATCCGCTGTTATGAAACTTCCGCAGGATTTTCGCACAGTAGTTTTTCTTTACTATTATGAGGAGTATTCCACATCAGAAATAGCCGATATTCTTCACTGTCCTGTATCAACCGTAACAACAAGGCTGTCACGCGCAAGAAAAACATTAAAAACCATTTTGGAAGGAGAACTGAGAAATGAATGATTTTGAAAAGAGCAATTTCAAAACCGAATTGGATTCAATGACCTTTTCACCTAATTTTGAAGACGAAACTCTGAAACTCTTATCTGAAAAGAAAAAAATGCATAAAACGGGAAAGATTATTAAAATATCATCTGCAGTTGCTGTAATTGCGATTATAATGAGCGTTTCAGCCTTTGCTTTGCCAAAGTTGCTCACATCAAGGCAAGTTGCCGAGAGACTTAAAATGACAGAAATCGGAGAACTGTTTGAATCAGAAAATGCATCAATTGAGCAGACAATCAACAACGGCAATTTGATCTTAACATTGCACTCTGCAGTTCACGGGAAAGAACTTGTTAACATAAATGGTATTGATGTAGAAGAAGATCGGGATTATTTTGTGGTATCAGTTTTTTCAAAAGACGGCAAAGAATTTGATATGTCCAAAAATGAAATTCACTTTACACCTCTTGTAAAAGGATATAAAGTACACGAGGTAAATGTTTGTTCGCTCGGAACAAGCATCAGCATTATCCAAGAAAACGGGGTTCTGTATTATCTGATAAACACCGATACTTTAAAGCCGTTTGCAGACAGAGAGGTTTATCTTGCCGCATATGATGGTATGATGCCATTCGGGTTGATAGTTTCAAATGATGACGGAAGTTTTGGTTATGAAAAGAACTATGATGGAGTGAAAGCAATATTTACATTACCTTCTGATTATTTCAACTAAAATCATTTTTTATTATTCAAATAATTGTTGATAATTGAGCTGAGACTAGCACCCTTATAATCATTTTGAAACCTATGATTACAGCGAAATAAAATTAAAAAACTGAGCCGAGGCCTTTGCCCCGGCTCTTTTCATTTTTGGAGTAAATCGTAGTATCATCTCAAATCTTAAGTGCCGCAATTTCTTGATTTACAAGGATTCGTGGTGCTTTTTTTGACTCCTCTATTGGAAGAAGAATAACTGAGCTGTTTGACGACAATACATTTCTTACATTTTCAAGGGTATTTTCAACATTTCATACTCATTCCTCCATATATTTCAACGGCTCCCGCTGTTCGGATAACTTGTTAAATGGTATCCGGAAATCACAAATCACGGTTCTGCGGAAACTGAAATATAAAAATCAGGGCAAAGGCAAATCTGCGTAATGTCTGCGCCCGGAAAGGAGAATGAGTATGATATATAACGAAGACAGAAATCTGCTGATTATCGGAATTGACCACGGATACGGGAACATCAAAACCGCCAACCATTGCTTTCGGGCAGGGCTGGCGGTTTATGATTATGAGCCGCTTTTCACAAAGGATATGCTTGT
>JAFWRV010000297.1 GCA_017519685.1 Clostridia bacterium | reverse complement strand
TCTTTTGTCGGTTTTTTGGATTTATGTTTGGTCTTTTTCCTTTCATGCGGTTTTTTCCGTTTTCTCAGAATAATATTTGCCGGAAGAACCAGGATTCTGAGTTTTATGACATCTGTTTTAATTGACCCGGCTATTTTTATACCTCTTCTTGCGTTTTTTGTAATCCTTCGCGTTATATTTATAAAAATACAGCCTGATGTGCGCTTCTATTCTGTTGTACGTAAAGCAGTTTTATCCTTCTTAATTATAGGTGTTATCGGCGCTGTCGGTTTAATCATCTGGTCAACTTGGATAAAGCCCGATTTCCCTCTTGGCATTGTAGAAAGATATTTCAGACTGAATGATACCTGGGGAAGCGAACGCGGATTCTTCTGGAAGCATTTGTTTAAGATATTCATTAATATGCCGCTGCATAAAAAATTTATCGGAAGCGGCGAAGACACCATTGCTCTTTTAATCCGAGAGTATTATGGTTCAAAGCTGTTTGACTATATGGGATATATTTATGACAACGCACACAATGAATGGCTGCAGTATCTGCTGACTTTAGGCATCTGGGGACTGGTTACATATTTTGCGGTAATTATTCTTACAATCCGTACATGTTTAAAATCGCATAGCATTTTAAAATATGCGTTGCTTGCCGGTATTTGCGCTTATTTTGCCCAGTCTTTCTTTAATATTATACAGCCGTTAACTACTCCTCTGTTCTTTGTCTTGATCGGCTTGGCAAATACCCGCGAAGATATTTCTTACGACATTCAGAACGCTGCTTAATAAATCACAATAGGGGCTGAATATTTATCAAAGGAGGTGAAACGTTGAAAAAGAAGACTTTATTGGCAATAGTTTCCATTATTATCGTTCTTTCCACAATACAGTGCTTCATGGTTAATTCGTTTGCTAAAAATCCTGTTGAAGATGCTTTTTACAGTTTCAGTTCATTCAGAATTTTTGACATTTTCGCAACCGCGACCGATACCAATTTTATTTGCGCTGCGACAGCAACCGATACTAATGTTGCAACAGCTACTGACACAAATGTTGCAACGGCAACAGATACAAATATTGCCACTGCAACCAGCACTACTGTTACAACAGGAACTGACACAAGTGTTTCTACAAGCACCGATACAGACGCACCCAGTCAATTCAGCATTATCAGATTCATAAAATGGTTATTCAGTTATATTTTTGACATTATTTGCTAAATGATTTTATGCTGAATTTTACCCGGCAAAACTTTTGCCCCTTTCAGTGATAATATATCTTTTCAACAGATATATATTTTTAAAACTTAAGACTTAATGCAATGGGCTGTCAATTATGAATTACTCATCTGACAGCCCACTTCTTTATTCTGATATATAAAGAGAATGCAAGGTTATTTCTTCAATTAATCATTGATGTAACAAAATTCATTTAATCTGTCTGCCGAATATGCCCGGCTCTTATCCGGCTTGATTATGTTTAATAATTCGTTATAAAGACCCTCCTTACAGTAATATCAATTTACAAATATTACTTGAAATCGTGAAAACTTTATCTCACCGGACGAACCGGGTAATAATTATATTTTAATAAAAAAGAAAATCGCAGGAAGACGAATCTTCCTGCGATAATTCATTTCAGTCTGAATGGCGATTAATCGTCATTCTTTTTTCTTCTGAGGACATAAGCTGCAGCAGCTGCCGAGCTGATGATCGCGAATGCCGCGATACCTGCTGTTGCGGAACCGGTGTTCGGGATTATACCGTCAACTTCAGCTGCGTCACCGTCTGATTCTCCGTCAACACCTGCCCAGGTTGCATTAAACTCAAGGTCATAGTCGGGCATCTTCTCGGGAATCTCGCTGTCCCAACCGGTGAATGTGTATCCATCCTTGGTGGGATCTTCGGGAACGATAACTTTCATGCCTTCAAGAATGTAGTAGCACTTATAGACTTCGCCGTCAACAAGGTATGTAACCTTGTGTGTATTCTTAGCGAGGATTGTAGCACCTGCGATGAGTGCAACGCCGCCGACAATGGCTCCGCCTGTAATAAGAGCTGCATTGGTACCTGCTATGCTGGCAACCACGATTCCGGATACTACAACGCCGCCAACTACTACGCCGACAAACGCTTTATCGACTTCGTAAGTTGCATAGACATCAAGGTCATTTTCAGGCATTGTTGCGGGAACTGCGGGTGACCAACCGGTGAATACATAACCGAACTTCTTGGGAGCTTCGGGGATGTTGTCAATAGCATCGCCTGCTTTGTAAACTCTTCTCTCTATAAGCTGGTTATCATCATCATAGAAGGAAAGTACATAGTCGTTGGAAACATGTGCGAATGAACCTGTGAAGGTGATGTCTCCGTCAACTGCGCCGTAGGAAGCGGGAGTCTTGCCGTCCGCTGTCTTCCAGCCTTCGAATACGAATGTACCGTCAGCATCGGGTGCCTTGGTGGGCTCGGTCGCGGGCTGATATGCCTTCGCTTCTGAACCGTACATTACGTCGGTAAACTGATCGTAAGTTGCGCCGTCAAGTACATAGGTAATTGTGTAGTAGTTAATTACATAGTTGTAATGATATTCTCTGTCAGCGGTGGTAATCTTTCCGTCGGGAGTTGCCGCCGCGCCGTCAAGAGTAACATCAACAAATGTGTAACCTGCTATATCGCTCTGTGCGGGTACAGTATAAGCAGTGCCATTGGGGCCTGTGAACTCTTTGTAATCCTCAGTCTCGATGACTGTTCCGTCCTTGGCCATTCTGACAATCTTATATGTATCCTTGAATTCCTTGACTTCACCTGCACCGGAGATTGAAGTGTCGGTTGCAGGATATGAAGCAGGAGCTTCGGGGAAGGTGATTCCTTCAATTACGGGAGGAACAACGGGATCGCCGTACTTGCCGGTTGTTGTTGTTGACTTGGATTCACCGGTAACGGGATCGGTGTAAGTCCAGGTAATAGTAACATCCTTGGGAATAAGAGTGCCTTTTACAGTGAAGTTATCTGTATAGGTCTCGGGATATGTTTCCCAGGTAAGTCCTTCGAATCCTTCGGGAATTGTGAAGGCGGGTTCTTCAACCTTATTGCCGTACTTACCGCCGGTTGTCATCTCTGTTGTGGTTCCGGAAACGGGATCTGTAACTGTCCATGTGCCGGTGTAGTCGATTTCTTCAAATTTACCCTCGATAACAAGATCATTTGCGGGCATTGTTGCGGGATGATCATCCCACTTGAATGTGTAGCCGTCAACTGCGGGTGCAGCGGGTTCTGTTATATCGGATTTATAAGCAACGCTTGTGGTTTCTTCTGTTGCTTTATCTTCACCGGGCTTGGTATATGTCCAGGTAAGGTTATAGTTATTGGGTGTGAACTCACCGATAACGGTGATATCGGTTGTACCCATTACCGCGGGATGATCGCCCCACTTGAATGTATAACCTTCAATCGGATCAACTGCGGGCTCGGTAAGAGCGGTCTTGAAGGGAAGAGTTTCCTCTTTTTCGACGGGCTCTGTTTCACCGGGCTTGGTGTAAGTCCATGTTACTTTGTTCTGACCTGCGACATACTTACCTGTTACTTCATAGTCTTTGTCAGGCATTGTTGCATCGTGGTCATCCCACGCGAACGCATAGCCTTCAAGTGTTTCGGGAACAGGAAGATTATCATCTACAGCTGCGCCGTAATCAACAGTTTTGCTGTCGGTTACTTCAGCGCCTGTTTCGGGATTTGTATATTTCCAGGAAAGCGTATGGTTATTAAGAGTATATCCTGCGTAAAGAGTGATATCTTTCGCGGGCATATTGGCAGGCCATGTGAACTCGGTTGTCAATTCGGGATCTGAGTACCACTTTTCAAATGTATAGCCTGTCTTTACGGGATCGCCGGGCTTGGTGATTTCGGTATTGTAATCACGTTCCTGAGGATCGATTGCGCTGCCGCCGTTGGTTTCAAATGTAACTGTGTAGGGATTTACATTCCAGACTGCCACTGCCTTGAGGTTGAACGCGGGCATCTTGGTTGTTCCTTCGGTAACAGCATAATCTGTACCGTCAGCTTCCTTGGTGTATTTCCAACCGCCGAATGTATATCCTTCTCTTGTCGGATCATCGGGCTTGGTGATAGTTTCATCACAATTGAATGTCTTCGGATTTTCCATACCGCCAGCCGCTGTGCCGTCGGCAAGATCATAAGTGATTGTGAACGGAAGAGCAGTCCATTTTGCGTAAACTGTCTTAACAGCTCCGTTGTCACCGAGGTCGGGCATATTCGCGGGTACTGTATAAGCAGTTGTCAAAGCAGCATCCTCATACCAGCCGTCAAATGTGTAACCGTCTCTGGTGGGATCACCGGCGTAACCTGTTGCCTCGTTGTAATCTTTGGTGATATCTGCGACTTCAGTGCCGCCGTTTTCTTCAAACTTGATTGTATAAGCTTCATCAAGCCACTTCGCGTAAACGGTTATTGAAGCGCCGTTATCGCCGAGGTCGGGCATCTTCGCGGGTACTGTATATTCAGTTGCGTAAGTATCATCCGTGTACCAGCCGCCGAAGTAAGCGCCTTCCTTGACAGGAGCTTCGGGAGCGGTAACATCGGTGTTGTAATCCTGTGAAATCGGAGCAACATCTGTGCCGCCCTTGCTGTCGAAGTTGATTGTGTAGGATTCAATATCCCATTTTGCGTAAACGGTCTTAACAGCGCCGTTATCTCCGAGGTCGGGCATATTAGCGGGTACTGTATATGCAGTGCCTGAAAGGTTTGAATTCTCAAACCAGCCGCCGAATGCGTAACCCTCTTTGGTGGGATCACCGGCGTAACCTGTCGCCTCGTTGTAATTCTTGGTGATATCCGCAACAGTGCTGCCGCCGTTCTCTTCAAACGCGATGGTGTAACTCTCTATTTCCCAATCGGCTGTAACATCGAGAGTATAGTTTGTTCCGGTATCAAGAGTTGAGTTCGCAAGAACCTGACCCCAGCTGAAATCAAACTTATCTGTACTACCGGGAAGAGTCCAACCGTTGAATGTAAAGCCTTCTCTGCTTGATGCTGTTTCGGTAAACTTAGGAGCAGTTTCGGAATAACTCTGTGTCTGAGACGGAACAGAACTGCCGTCTCCGGTAATATAATTAACTGTGTATGTGTTTGCGATGTACTGAGCTGTTGCCGTTAAATCCTTTGCGGGCATGATATATCCGGCAGCATAGTCGTCGGTATATGCCCAGTTATCAAATGTATAACCGGGATTTGCCGTAACACCGGGCTCGCCGGGAATTGTCGCGCCGTACTTGACCGAAACCGGATTAGTGGGAGCGGGAGTATCGGAAAATGCGCCCTTATCGGCAAGATCATAAGTTACTTTAAACTCTTTAAGTTTATAGTAAACATCAATTCCATTATCCGCGGGATCTCCGTTAAGAGTAAATCCATTGGCACCGTAATCGGTTGTATATTTGTCCGCGTCGAACTCATATCCTGCAAAGTCGATTCCCGCAGGAACATTGGTTGAAGTGATGTTTCCGCTTGCGGTTGTGCCGTTAACGGAATCACCTGTTGTGCCGCCGATATTTTCTTTCGGGGAGCCGTCAAGATATGTGCCCGGATTTGCGGGATCTTCAAAATGAGGAGTTACCTTATAGGTTGTATTGCCGTCTTTATAGACCGCATAAAGAGTCTGGGTGGGCTGATCAGAAGCGTCATGACTATATACAACGTCTGCTCCGTCAGCTTTGACAGTTGCTCCGCTGGCATCAACCAACTTAGTGTAGTCGCCGCCGTAATAACGTACGCCTTCGATTGTTGTCGGGGAAGCAGCTGCTGCAGCTGTTGACCAGCCGACAAACTCTTTGCCTAAGTCAGCATCGGCATTGATAAGTTCCGATGTAGGAACAGCCGCTCCGTAAGCGCCTGTGATTTCCTTTGTTGCAGCTGAGTCTACAGTACCGTAACCGGCTGCGTCGAGTTTAAGCCCGCCGCAGAAGGAAAGTGAATCGGATGTTGATGTAACATCGAGATCGTATTCCCATCCTTCTTTATATACAAGATCGGCTATCTGGTTCTGTGTTCTACCTTCCAAATCATTTGTAATCCAGGAAATATCGGTTATACCCCAGTCGTTAGTGGTAGTCATAGTGAATCCGGGATCGGAGAGAAGCTGAGCGCTCTCACTGTCATCAATGACTTTAAAATAGAAAGATAACGCCGGAGCATCTTCGGTGAATGTCTTCGTTGTATACTCTTCGGCAGCAACATAAAGGTATCCGATATGGTTGTCGCTGTCATATTGCTGAAGAGTCGAATCTGTTACGGAGATACTGTTGGAGCTAATTAAATCGGGTATCATAGCATCGTATATTGCAAAAGATCCGCCGTAACCATTCTGGCTTACGATTTTATACATGTCAAGAACTCCGCTCTGACCGGCGAACTGATGCGAAGCAGTGTCAAGACTGAGAACAGCGTTGTTATAAGCAAAAAGAATTACCGTATTACCTACAACAAAGTCTGTGGTAAAATAGACATCTGCCCTGATTTTATCGCCTTTCTTGACATGCTCACTGCGGACAGCTGTGTTATCGTTTGAACTTTCGCTGCCGATAACAACAAAGTCGGTTCTCGTAGTGAGGGTCTTATCCCCGGCAGCGAATACGCCGATGGCAATGCTGCTGAGAATCAGTGCGATGGTGACTGCGATTGCGATTGATCTTTTGGTGAACTTTTTCATGCAATCTTTTCCTCCTTTTTATATCTGCATTGTGAACTCAAGATAACCGTATGTGAGCCATACATACAGTTATCTACAATAAAATTC
>JAFWRV010000029.1 GCA_017519685.1 Clostridia bacterium | reverse complement strand
GACGGATTTTCACAGGAAGACGCTGTAACCGAATTGCTGAAAGAAGGATATAATAAATACCGCCCGTATTCAAATCCTTCGGATATACTCGATTTCGGCGGAAAAGATATTGATGACCCCGAAACAGGTGTCAGACTGCCTGAGAAAGTTGTTATTTACGGTAGTTTTCAACCGTTTGTCGGCGCTGTTGAAAATGACTCAAACAGTGAAATAACAAGGATGTATTATACCGGAAACGGTCAGTATTCTTTAAGTATCATCCTTCCATACGCCGGCGAATACGATTTCGGTATTTCCACATGGGGAACTCTTTCCGCCTGTGTCAGCAACAATAACAGATTTCCGTACTCCGGAAGCGGTAATAAAGGAAAATTCAGAGTTGATAAAGATAATGCAATTATTAAATTCAGTTTTACCTATATGACAAATGAAATAAAAATCGAAACAGTTTAATTGAAAAGGATTGATAATATGGGAAAATCCGACAGCTTCTATATCCTAACAGATACACATTATGTGTCAAAGAAGAATTTCACCGAGAATTCCGATTTCAGGCGGAGAGAAAAAGGAGACCAGATTGCTCTTGTTCACAGCGCTGAAATACTGAGAAGTTTCTTCAAAAAAATTCTTGAAGACAAAGAAACAGATGCAGTTCTGATTACAGGCGACCTTGTAAATAACGGCGACAGAAACAGTCACGAAGATTTTAAAAATGAACTTAAAATTCTGACAGACGCGGGCAAAAGGGTTTTTGTCACCACAGCCACCCACGATTACTGCGGTATGGGTGAAGATGAAAACTTCTTTAAATCCATCCGCTATACAGATAAAGGTACAGAGCCGATCCCTCACGTCAGAAAATGCGAGCTCCTGCCGCTGTACTATGATTTCGGCCCGGCGCAGAGTGACAGCGTTCATGAAGAAAGCGGCTCGTACTCATTGAAATTATTTGGAGGAGTAAGACTGATTGCAATCAACGATAACGGCAACGGGCGTTCACACTGCGGCTTATTTGACGACGGTTTCAAATGGCTCGAAGAAGAAATAGATAAAGCAAATAATAACAATGAGAAAGTGCTTCTTGCCGTACATCATCCGGTTATACCGCCTTGGGATATATACAGACACGTTGCCGAATTTGAACTTTTCGGAGGATATAAAAGACTGTCGGAACTCCTGTGTGAAAAAGGCGTAAGAGTTATCTTTACCGGTCACACGCATGTACAGAATATCAGAAAATACGAAAGTGTAAAAGGCGGTTATTTTTATGACGTCGCGACAACCGCTGCCGTATCTGCAAGCGGTAAAATGCGTAAAGTCGAAATAAGTGAAGACAGAAAAACCTGTGATATCAAGAGTATCGGAATCGAAACAATTGAAGGTGTCGATACAAAAGGAAAATCCGCGCGGGATTATATCTACGGACTGAATTTCGTTGGGCTGCTTGACAATAATATCAATCTTGTAAAATCGGATTTCAAAAAATTCGAGGAAGAGGTTGACGGCTTCATCAGTAAAGATAAACTTGAAAAGCATCCTCATCTTTTCAGATTTGCTCTTCTCAAAGGTCAAAAATTAAAACTTTCCACTCTCGCCAAACTTTCAAAGAAATATAACGGAATGACAAAATCCGAAATTAAGCAGCTCGGAAAAGAGCCCGCACTCCCCCATCTTATCAAAGTTGCCGCCTCGGCATTCGGAGGTAACGCTCCTTATCCTCCCGATACAGCCGTTTATAAAATCGCCACAGGCATTACGGCTAAAATCGATAAAATAAATTCTAAGCATCATCTCTCATTCCTTGACAAAATCATTCCCGAAGGTCAGACTCTTACCGATGTCGCCATTCCGATGCTTTATAATAACAGAACGGGAAATGACGATGAAATAACAATTGAATTATAATCTTAACGCCCCGCTTAACAGCGAGGCGTTAAAACAATTAAATCATTTAAAGCACATAAAAAACCGCAGGCCGGAAAAGCCTGCGGCAAATATGGTGCCGGTGGCGGGGGTCGAACCCGCACGGTATCGCTACCACCGGATTTTGAGTCCGGCACGTCTGCCAATTCCATCACACCGGCATAATTACTTTTTGTATTATAAAGTATATTATAAAAAAAATCAAGTATAAAAAAGGTTTTGTAATATGAATTACCTCGATATTTACGAATCGGTCAAGAGAATCCCTTACGGAAAAGTCGCAACTTACGGACAGATAGCAGCCCTTGCCGGTAATCCGAAAGGAGCGAGAGCAGTCGGAAACGCATTACATAACAATCCGCTGCCGTTTGAAATCCCCTGTTACAGAGTGGTCAATTGCAAGGGATTCCTATCGGGCAGATTTGCATTCGGGGGCGCGGATGAACAGAAGCGGCTTCTTGAAAACGAAAACATCGAAGTAAATGATTATCAGGTTGATTTAAATAAATATTTAGCTGATTTTTCATTATAATATAAGAAGGCGGACACAGTTCCGCAAAATCGCGTATCCGTGTCCGCCTGTC
This sequence comes from Clostridia bacterium, assembly GCA_017519685.1. Taxonomy (GTDB): domain Bacteria; phylum Bacillota; class Clostridia; order Oscillospirales; family Acutalibacteraceae; genus CAG-177. Next base: position 846 of record JAFWRV010000029.1, on the reverse strand, counting down.
AAATACAGTTCAGGAAACGCCGTTAATAACGCTGTTTCTGAATTGCTCGTGCTTAACTGTGCCGTCGGGAGAAATCGTAAGCTTTGTATAACCCTGAAGCCAGTCTTTTTCTTCATAGCCCAAGCTGCTTGCGGTTGTATATGATCCATAACCGGAGTTTTCAATATAACTGAGAATTACTCCGTCAATTTCAACAGCGCAGGTATTGAGATGATCATGACCGAAGAAAACATATTTTGTGCTTCCTCCCTTTTTAATGGCGTCAAACAGCCCGCTGTCAAAAGAAGAAGCGCAAACACCTTCAAGTTTCTTACCGTAAATAATATTTTTCTCGTTTTCAGCCGCTTCCGCCATCTGATAAATGGGAATATGCAAAACGGCAATTGATTCATTCTCTCCGTATTTCTCTGTATTCGCTTCAAGTTTTGAAGTATACCATTTAACCTGACTTTCTTTAACGCCGTCATAATGAGTACGGCCGTCATCGGGAATATTGTACTTTACTATTTCTTCCTCTTCTGCCTCATCGCCGGTATCGAAGAAATAGAAAGTTTTATTCAATGAATCGTCTTTATTGAGAATATTCAGACAGTAATTGCAAGTTCCCCAGACATCATCCGGTCCTTTCAGCATCAGACAATGGTCGTAAGACATAAAAATATCCATCATTTCGGTTCTGAGAACAGAGTATTTGTTATCTCCCTCATGATTACCGAGAACTCCTCCCCAGTAAACACCTAATTTTTCAAAAATCTGACCGAGCTGATTTGCTCTTTTTCTGTTAAGTCCGGATGTTACATTATCTCCCCCGAACAGAACAATGTCGGGTTTTTCTCTCTGCACATT
>JAFWRV010000296.1 GCA_017519685.1 Clostridia bacterium | reverse complement strand
TCAACTCTGAAGCCGTTGCCTTCTCCGGCTTTCTCGCCGTTGACATACCAGGTGACTGTCGAGCCGGCAGGAAGCTTCTCGGGATCAACTCCGAATGCGTTAGCGATTCCGAAGGCGTTTGTCTTTTCGAGATTTACGCTGACTATTCCCGCGTCTGTTTCCTGAGGTTCCAGCTTCGCGATTTCACGCTCTGCGATTGTTTCTCCGCAGACTTCGCACTTTTTAACCTCTTTGCCTGCCGCCTCTGTCGTGGCGGGAGTTATGACTGTCCACTCACCCGGCTTATGGCCTGTCTTGGGTATCGCCTTAGTGTAGCTTTCACCACATTCGCAGGTGTAGGTCATTATTCCGTCTTCTGTGCAGGTCGGCTTCGTCGTGACCTCGCCCTTGTAGCTGTGCTCGTGGGCAGGTTCGGTATCTGTCGGAGTAGGCTCTGTCGGAGTAGGCTCTGTGGGAGTGGGTTCCTCGGGTTCGGGAATCGCCTCAAACAGAGCTGTGACTGTCAGATTTTCGGCAGGCATTGTGTCGGGGATTTCCTCGTCCCAGCCGATGAAATCAAATCCGTCTTTGACCGGGTCGGCAGGTTTTTCGACTGCCGCTCCGTACTTGTATGTTACCTCTGTTTCATTACCGTCAATAACATAAATTATGTTATAGTCATTAAGGGTATAAACCGCGTTTACGGTGATATCTTCAGCGCCGAGTGTGTATTCTTCCCACTCGCCTGTGTTGCCCTCTTTTTCGGGGACAGCGGGCTCGGTTATGGTGCTGTCTTCAACAGTGAAATGTACTGTGTCAACAGTTTCGCCGTCGGCGATGAATGTCGCTGTGTAAACGTTCGCGGTCTGTGTATATGTCGCGGTATAGGTCGCGTTTTCGGTTGCCTCTGTTATTTCGGGAGACCATGCCGCGAATTCATAGGCGTAACCGTCATTTTCCGTTTTCACCGGTGTTTCGCCCTTGTATTCGGGTGTTTCACCCAAGGCGACAGCGCCGCTCTGAAGCTCTGTGCCGTCTTCATTAACGAATGTTATCACGGGATTGACGGTCAGCTTGCCGTCCTCCGCAATCACAAATTTTACATTGGCAAAATCCGAACTGCTATTTGAGAACTGACTTTCGTCAAGGCCCATATTCTCTGTGCCGGGCTCGGTGCGCTTCGCCTCAGCCGTTCCGCTGAATGTGAAATCCGATTCTGTATAAAGCGGATTGGATATTGAAACATCATATCCCGAAACGCTTTTTTCCTCGCCGTCATAATCCGCTGTATCGCTGTTGCCTGTTATGGTGACAGTTACTTCATCGGTTACGGGGTTGATTGTAAGTGTGCCGTTTACTGTTTCTGTAACTGCATAGTTGCCTGAAGTGTCTTTTGTTTCATTTACTGTTACGCCGGAAAATGTTACATCATAAGAACCTGCGAGCGTGCCGTTTCCCGACGCAGAAACACCGTCAAATGTCAGACCCGAAACACTGCTTGTAAATCCGCTCACGGTTTTCTCTGTACCGTCATAGGTTTCTTCCGCGCTGCCGGCGGTAAGAGTTACGGACGCGGGGGTTATTGTAAATGTTCTTTCCACGATGCCTGTGTAGTTTCCTATACCTTTAACAATAACCTTTGCGTTTTCAGACGCGTTGACATTGTTATTGTAACTGACGGTATAGTCTGTGCCTTTTTCAAGAGTTTTTTCGCCGTCATTTACTGTTACCACCGGCGTAATATCCCCGCCGTTGTATTCGGCAGTATCCGGAGAGAGTGTTATCATATCTTCGGTTATTGATTTCGGGGT
>JAFWRV010000295.1 GCA_017519685.1 Clostridia bacterium | reverse complement strand
GAAAGGCGATTTGTTGCAGAGAAGGAGTATTTTCATGATGCAGTTTTTTTTCTGTGAAATAGGTTGTGGAACAACACCTCTGCTTTGAAGCGAAATCATCCTTCGCGGTCAGGAAAAGTATCGGCAGGTTTTCATTGTGAACCCTGATTTTTTTCGCAAGCTCAAAACCGTCCATTCCCGGCATCATAATATCCGAGATAATCAGGTCACAGTTGCCCACATAGAGCTTTTCAAGCGCCTGTGACGCGTTAAGACACGGTATTGCTTCAAAATCATTTTTATTGAGGTATGAGCAGATGGTTCTGTTTAGTTCTTCATTGTCTTCAACCACGAGAATTCTGAACATAATATCACCCTGTCATTTATTATTATTTATAATATTGAGGCAGATACTGCCTGTGCGCTTCCTTCATTTCCGCAAAGCACTTTGTCGCGGCCTCCCAGTCACCGACAAGAGGATGAATCAGCAGAGCGTTCAGCGCCGCCTCCTCATCACCGTCTCTGCCTGCCTTGACCGTGAAGTTCTCATATTCCTTGACAACACGCATAAGGCCGATAATGTGATGATTGTTTACCTCTCCCACGGGAACGGGTACGGCGCCGTTTTTGCCTATTCTTGCCGCAACCTCGACAACATCGTCCGGCTTGAGGAAAGGAAGTGTGTTGCCGTTTTTGATGTTTACAACCTGGATATCGTTAACATCGTTCGCTATGGCGTTAATAAGATTAACCGCGACAAGCGAATATTTGTGACCGCCTCTCTGATCGAGCAGCGCGGGCTTGACATAGAGTCCCTCGTCGGAATACATTTCGAGAAGCTGTTCCTCTATTTCCATACAGACCTGCGCTCTGCTCTTCTCCGCGTGAAGAAGATGGTCGAGCTTTGCGTTTCTGCAATAATAATACTGAAGATATGACGAAGGAATAGCGTGAATCGCTTTGAGAGTTTCAAGCGAAAAACCGTCGTCCTTGATGTTGTTCATTACCTTGGGGGTAAAACCCTCATCAAGAAGTTTATCAATCAGTTCCTCGCCGTTTACCCTGACGGAAGTCATCCAGCTCAGGTGATTGAGCCCGACATAGGTGTATTCCATATTTTCACCGACATCCTCTTTGGTGTCGTCAATCATATCTATCGGAACATTGCAGAGACCTATGCATTTGACTTTGGTATTGTTGAGAACAAACTCGGTTATGATACCGGACGGGTTTGTGAAATTGATAAGCCAGGCGTCCGGGCAGATTGCTTCGATTCTGTCACAGATATTCTTGATTACGGGAATAGTTCTCTGCGCCTTGAAGAATCCGCCGATACCGGTTGTTTCCTGACCTATGAGGTTATACTTAAGCGGAATTGTTTCATCAAGATGACGGCACGGAAGTTTGCCGACTCTTATCTGTGTGACGACGAAATCCGCTCCGGTAAGAGCAAGATCGAGATCGTCGGTAAGGAGGGTTTCACATTCAACGCCCGCCGCTTTCAGCATACGGATGCAGAGATTTCCGACTATCGTCCTTTTTCTCTCATCTATATCCATAAAGGATATTTTTTTGATTTTAAGGGTATCCTGCGCCTTCAGAAAGCCGTCAATAAGCTCAGGGCAGTATGTGCTGCCGGACCCTATCACGGCAACATTTATTTCTTTCATAATGAATTCCTCCTTTAATCGGCAAACTGCTGTAAAATCCAGTTTATGCATCCCGTTACTGGTAAAGCGGTAAGCTTTATGAATTTAAGCTTTCTGCCGCTGTATTTCTTTGCTTTTTCGTAAAGCATATCAAGATACGGCTTGTTGTCAAGCTTGATATTGATTGAGCCGGAAAGCACGACTTCAACTTCATCGCCCGCAAAATTCATCTGCGAAATCAGAGCGGAAATCGCTCTTGCTCCCCTTTCTGCCATTTCCTCGCAATATCTGAGCGCAGGTTTGTCGCCGCGCTTTGCAGCTTCAAAGAAAAAGCCGTTGAGAGTCCTGGTATGTTTACCGGAAGTGTCATTGTCAATCATTTCTATAAGACCGAGCACTTCCTCGCGGG
>JAFWRV010000294.1 GCA_017519685.1 Clostridia bacterium | reverse complement strand
TCCATCCGGGCAAGCAGTATTTCATCACTGCAGTCAACTGATATTACATGTTCCGATTTTTTGCGGCTGACATGCTTCAAAGCTTCTTCAATAACTTCATCCATAAGCTGGATGGACATATTGGATTCTAACCTTCCCTGTTCTATCCGTGTAACAGAGAGCAGATTCTCAACCAGACTTATCAGCCACTGCGAATCATCAAAAATATCGGTAAAAATCTGTTCTGTTGTTTCTTCATCAAGTTTTTCATAGTTTGAGAGCAGATTCGAGGCATTGCCTGAAATTGAGGTCAGCGGTGTGCGCAGGTCGTGAGAAATGGTCCGGAGAAGATTTGCGCGGAGCTGCTCGTTTTTTGCAAGCACGGCGGCGAGCTCTTTTTCTTTTTCATTCCGATTGTTATCAAGGGCCAGAGCACATTCACCGAGAATCGAAACCAGCATGCTGTTTTCAAATGACTCGAGAGGTTCTGCGCTGATGTGAACACCGACGGCACCGTAAACATAGTTGTTTATCTGAATAGCAGTATACATACACTTTGCCGAACTCATTATTTCGGTTGTTGCTCCGGCACGCTGACGGTTTTTAAACACCCACTGCACGGTGTCGTGTTCCGTTTCGTCAAACAGATTTATGCTCAGGTCTTGGGAATCAGCGGGAAATAACGACCCTTTTGAAAGAACGCCCCCGTCTGCAGAATAAATTACAACAGAACGTTTCAGGAGCTTTACGAGCTGTGTTGCGGTGATATTGATAATCTCATCATTATCCTTCGCTTTCTGTAACAGCTGATTGGTATCAAGAAGCACTTTTGTTCTGAATGCCGCCTGAGCGGATTGCTTTGCGTTGTATTTCAGTTTTGATGCAAGCGTTCCCGTAATAACAGAGGCCGCAAGCATAATGGCAAAGGTTACCGTATATTTTGAACCGTAAGCGTGAAATGTGAAACGGGGCTCTGTGAAGAAGAAATTAAAAAGCGTAACACTTAAAAATGAGCCTAAAATGCCGCAGAAATACCCTCTTGTAAACAAAGAAGTCAGAAGAACTCCGAGAATATATACGGGAATAATATTTGAATCGGTAAAACCGAGACGATACAAAAACAGGTTAAACAGAGTTGCGAGGATAAGAATAAAAAGCAATTTAGGCAAATCCTTCGGATAGGGTATAAACCTGTGCAAAAGAGTATATGATATTTCTTTATATTTTGAATCCGCCTTACTGTCCGGAATAATAAATATATCCAGATTCGGGGATAATACGGCAAGTTTTTCTGAAAGCGCAGACTTGTTCCAGAAATGTCTGCGTCTTGTTTTGCTTCTTCCCAGTATTATTTTGGTGACTCCGGAAATACGGGCATATTCGGCAATCTGCGCGGCAATATCTTCACCGTAAACCGTTATGATATTTGCGCCAAACTGCTCGGCGGTTCTGATATGGCTCTGAAGACGATGCCTGCTTTCATCGTCCATTTTATCGGAATTCGGTGTCTGAACATAAAGCGCTGAAAAATACCCGCCGAAAGCGGATGCCATCTTTGCGGCGGTTTCCACTATTTTTTTGTTTGACGGAGAAGCAGACAGGCAGACAAGGATATGCTCATTGTCAGCCTTTTCGGATATGGTTCCGTTTGCCATCTTTGTCACCCCGCTTTGCGTTTTTTCGAACACTATTATAGCACATTTGCGGAAAAACTCTACCTTTGACCGATATCAAGCCCGATTCCCTCAAATAATTCCGGATTATCGCTGTCATACAGAACAATGCGGATACATTCGTGGCTTTCGCGAAATCTGCGGATTTCTTCGACTATCTCGTCATCGGACAGGGTTCCGTTGAGCAAAACGGCGGATGGTTCTTTTTCATCATCTTTAATACTCAAAGAGTCTCTGTTATCATTCAGGGATTTGTCCAACTTTGACATCAGGTAATACCCGAATAATAATGCTCCGGCTGCAATCAATATCAGCACAATATTTCTGAATACTTCCGTTTTGCTCACCTCCTTCTTTACAGCAAATCCGCTTTGATATAAAGATTTTTGCGGATTATAAATGAAAACATTTTTGCAATGCTTTGTATTCACCTACAACAAGTATTGTGTTCTCTTTTTTCATTATGGTGTTCGGCGTTACAGACAAAGTAAGATTATTGCCGTTTTTTACTGCCATTATATTGAGATTATATTTTCTTCTTACATCAAGCTGCCCGATACTCATTCCGTCCCATGTTGCAGGTACAGCGACCTCAAAAATCGAATGTGTATCATCAAGTTCAATATAATCAAGAATGTGATCGGAGCCGTAGCGGATAGCCGCCCATTTTGCTACTTGTTTTTCAGGATAAAGCACTTCATCCGCTCCGTTATGAAGCAAAAATTCTGCCTGCCCGTCCTGCTCAGACCGGGAAACCACAAAGCCGGCACCCAATTCTTTAAGATAGCAAGTCGTTTCAAGCGAGCTTTGAAAATCGTTTCCGATTGCCACAATGCAGACATCATAATTCCCGATGCCGAGATTGCGAAGAAAAGCTTTGTTGGAGCTGTCTCCTATCTGAGCGCTGGTGAGATATTCCATAGCGTTATTGATTCTGTTTTCATCGCGGTCAACGCCCATCACCTGATGCCCGAGCTGATTGAGCTGCGCGGCAATATGCACACCGAATCTGCCCAGCCCTATTAGTAAAACAGATTTCATATTAATTCTCCTTTAACCTACGGTTATTCTTTCCTGAGGATAATTGAACAGCGGCTTTTGCGCCCCTGAAATTGCGGCATAAATAATAGTCAATCCGCCCACACGGCCAAGGAACATAAGCGCTATCAGCACGCATTGGGAAACAATCCCCAGTTCCGGAGTAATTCCCGTGGTCAGGCCGACGGTACCTACAGCGGACGCAGTTTCAAACAGGCTCGCTCCGAAAGAAATCCCTTCCGCAATGCTTATGATAATTGCTCCGCTGAAAAACATTGATAAATACATCATAAGAACAGTCGTAGCGGATCTGACAGCTTTGGCTTCAATTCTTCTTCCGAACATTTGCGCGTTCTCTTTGCGCCGGAAAGTGGCTATGGAATTGGCAAATAAAACAGCTACCGTGGTGGTTTTCATACCGCCTGCCGTTGAACCGGGAGAACCGCCGATAAGCATCAGAACAACGGTAACCGCTCTTCCGGCTCCTGTCATTTTTCCGATATCCGTCATGTTAAAGCCGGCCGTTCTCGGAGTATCTCAAAAAAATAAAGCCTCATTTGAGAGGCTTTAGATAAAAGAAAAATTATTAATTAACAAATATAAATTGACAATGTAAGTTTTAATGAGACTTCTATATTGTATTGTTTTTGAAATGTTTTTTGCTTATGAACGAACCCCAAAAAGTTTTGCTTAAATGTATGTTTTGGCATAATCTATTTCATCCTATGACACTTCGCTCACATGGCGATGAGCCCCCATTACGAAGACGGTTCGTTTTGCCTTCGTAAAAATTTTCGAAATCCCTTATATATCAAGGCCTTTCAGGTTCGTCAAATAGTTTGACGTGCGGGAGGTCACAGGTTCAAGTCCTGTAACGACCACCAACAAACAAGGCAGACATTTTTGTCTGCCTTGTTTGTTTATAATGATTGACGCAGAACCTGTGACCTCTGATAGACCGGGACCCGAAAAGTCCGAAAAGACTTTTTGGGGAAAGGAGGAGCGGCGGAGTGATTGAGAGCACGCGCAGACAGGGATACTATGGGCGCGGGCGCAAGAGATACGCAGCCCGCGACGACGCGGTTCAAGTCTGTAACGACCACC
>JAFWRV010000293.1 GCA_017519685.1 Clostridia bacterium | reverse complement strand
TCTTTGCCGTGTTTATCGTAACAACGGTTATAAGCGTTATTCTCACAAAGAACATTCCTCTCTCAATCGTTGTCGATAAGGCGGGAATGTCGCTGAGCACCACCGTTTCAATGAACACCGAGAATGTCATCTCATTCGGTCTTACCGGACTGTTTTTCGATATCGTCGCGAGTGTCGCTCTTTTCGTCGCGACCTCAATGCTGATGGATTCGAAAGTCAATATCAAGTAATATGAAAACCGGAGTTTTCGGAGGAAGCTTCAATCCTCCCCACAAGGGTCACACCGCGCTGGCTCAGCGGGTTGCGGAGAAACTCGGACTTGACAGGATTATTGTCATCCCGTCCTGCATCCCGCCGCATAAATCGGCCGGCTCTCTCGCAAGCGCCGGGGACCGACTCAATATGTGCCGTCTTGCCTTTGATTCGGAGCTTTTTGAGGTTTCGTCAATCGAGCTTGACAGAGGCGATAAGAGTTACACGGTCGATACCCTCAGGGAGCTTAAAGAGAGGTATCCCGGCGATGAATTCTTCTTCATAATCGGTTCCGATATGCTTTCCTCTTTTCACACCTGGTACAGATGGGAAGAAATTCTTTCTCTCTGCACGGTCTGCGCGGCTTCGCGCGAGAAGAATTTCAGACCTGATTTTTCACCTTATACGGCGGAGCAGCGCGGCAGGATTGTTTTTGTTGACGCCGACCCCGTTGAAATCAGCTCAACGCAGGTGCGTATCAGAATCAAAAGCAATTACGCCTGCGGGGAACTGATTGACAAAAAGGTCTATGACTATATCAAAGCGCACGGGCTGTATGACGACGATCTTGATGAATACAGAAAGCTTCTGTCGGATATGCTCGATGAAAGACGGATTTATCACAGCGAATGCGTCAGCGTAAGCGCCGGAGAACTCGCGCGGCTTTACGGTGCGGATGAGGATAAGGCGCGTCTTGCGGGGCTGCTTCACGATATAACGAAGAATCTTCCCGCTTCCGAGCATATAAGATTAATCGGTGAAATGACACCGCTTGAAAGAAACAATCATAAAGTCTGGCATCAGATGTCCGCGCCTCCCTTTTTAAGAGAAAGACAGGTAACGGACGACCCGGAGATACTGTCGGCAATCCGCTGGCACACAACCGGGAAAGCGGGTATGTCCCTGCTTGAGAAAATAGTATATACGGCGGATTTCATCTCTGCCGACAGGGATTATCCCGATGTTGCGACAGTCAGGAAGCTTGCCTCGATTTCACCCGAGCACGCAATGCTTTATACCGGCCGTTACACGATAAACAGTCTTGTGAAGGCGGACCGCCCGGTGCATCCGGCGACGCTCGACTGCTATAATGATATGCTTGCCCATTTCGGGCTTTAAGGAGACTATATGGATTCAAAAGAACTTACCAGACAAATAGCGAAGGTACTCGACACAAAGAAGGCGGAAAATATCGTTGCCATAGAAACCGAAGAAGTGACAATCGTTTCGGATTATTTCATTATCGCGAGCGGTACTTCAAATACCCATACCCGTTCGCTTGCCGATGATGTTGAGTATGAGATAGAAAAGAATCTCGGCATCACGCCCGAGCATATCGAAGGCAGGGCAACGGGCTGGATTCTGCTTGACTACGGAACCGTTCTTGTGCACATTTTTGACCGTGAAAGCAGAGATTATTATAATCTTGAAAGATTATGGACAGACGCGAAAATGCTTGATCTGTCCGATATTATAACCGAGAATTAAGGAAAGGTGTTGTTGCCGCGATGGCACAGTATGATTTTTTATCCGTTGAGAAAAAATGGCAGGATATCTGGGAAAAGGAAAAGACATTCGAGTGCTCGGATGACTATTCAAAGCCCAAGTTCTACGCTCTCGTTGAGTTTCCGTATCCGAGCGGAGCGGGAATGCATGTAGGTCATATCAAGGCGTACAGCGGACTTGAGGTTGTCAGCAGAAAAAGAAGACTTGAGGGATACAATGTCCTGTTTCCCATCGGCTTTGACGCCTTCGGTCTGCCGACGGAGAATTATGCCATTAAAAACGGTATCCATCCCCGTCAGGTAACAGATACCAATATTAAAAAATTTACGAGTCAGCTCCGCAGAGTCGGCTTCTCCTTTGACTGGTCAAAGGTTGTCGATACCACGGATGAAGACTACTATAAATGGACTCAGTGGATATTCCTCAAGATGTTTGAGCACGGCCTTGTCTTCCGCGACAAGACGCTTGTCAACTATTGCCCGAGCTGTAAGGTTGTTCTTTCAAACGAGGATTCCCAGGGCGGCAAGTGCGATATCTGCCACAGTGAAATAGTCCAGAAATCCAAGGATGTCTGGTATCTGAGAATAACCAAATACGCCGACAAGCTCCTTGAGGGACTCAAGGATGTTGACTATCTTCCGAATATCAAGCTTCAGCAGGAAAACTGGATAGGCAAATCGACCGGCGCGTTTGTCAATTTCACCGTCAGCGGTACCGACGAAAAGCTTAAGATTTACACCACCAGACCGGATACTCTTTTCGGCGTGACCTTTATGGTTATGGCGCCCGAGCATCCGCTTATCGACAAGTACGCGTCAATGATTTCCAACATGGACAAGGTGCTTGAGTACAGGGATATCTGCGCGAAAAAATCCGCTTTTGAGCGCACCCAGCTTGTCAAGGACAAGACCGGCGTCAAGCTTGAGGGCTTCAGCGCGGTAAATCCCGTAAACGGCTGTGAAATCCCGATTTATATTTCCGACTATGTTATGATGGGATACGGCACGGGCGCCATTATGGCTGTTCCCGCGCACGATCAGAGAGACTGGGAGTTCGCGAAGAAATTCGGCATCGATATCATTCAGGTAATCAAGGGCGGAGATATTGAAAAAGAGGCATATACCGGAGACGGCGAAATGATAAATTCCGACTATCTCAACGGTATGACCAACAAGAAGGACTCAATTGAGAAAATCACCGCGATTCTTGAGAAACAGGGTATCGGCGAAAAGGGCGTTCAGTATAAGATGAATGACTGGGCGTTCAACCGCCAGAGATACTGGGGCGAACCCATTCCCATCGTTCACTGCCCGCACTGCGGCATGGTTCCCGTTCCTTATGACGAGCTTCCCCTGAAACTTCCGAAGGTTGAGAATTTCCAGCCCGGAACAGAGGGCGAAAGCCCGCTTGCGAGAATAGATTCATTCGTAAACTGCAAATGCCCGAAATGCGGCGCCGACGCCAAGAGAGAGACCGACACGATGCCCCAGTGGGCAGGTTCGTCATGGTATTTCCTGCGCTATATCGATCCGCATAACGACAAGGCAATTGCCGATCCGGAGAAGCTTAAATACTGGATGCCCGTTGACTGGTACAACGGCGGTATGGAGCACGTTACAAGGCATCTTATCTATTCAAGATTCTGGTACAAATTCCTTTATGACATAGGCGAAGTGCCCGTTCCCGAGCCCTACGCCAAGAGAACGGCGCAAGGTCTGATTCTCGGTCCCGACGGCGACAAAATGTCCAAATCCAAGGGCAATGTCGTTGACCCGAACGAGGTTGTTGACCAGTACGGCGCCGATGTTCTCAGAGCTTATGTTCTGTTTATGGGCGACTATGAAAAGGCGGCTCCGTGGAGCGAAACAGCGGTCAAGGGATGCAAGAGATTCATAGACAGAATCTGGGGACTTACCGAAATGCTGACCGAAGGCGATTCCTATTCGCCCGAGCTTGAGAGCAAGATGCACAAGACAATCAAGAAAGTTTCGGGCGATATAGAAACTCTTAAATACAACACCGCTATCGCCGCGATGATGACCCTGACCAACGATATTTACAACAAAGGTTCAATCAACAAGGCGGAGCTTAAAACATTTATAACCCTGCTTAATCCCTTTATTCCGCATGTAACCGAGGAAATCTGGCAGAAGGCGGGCTTCGAAGGTATGCTCAATCAGACAACCTGGCCGGTTTACGACGAGGCGAAATGTGTTGACGACGAGATTGAGATTGCCGTTCAGGTCAACGGAAAAATCAGAGACCGTCTTGTAGTTTCCGCTGACGCGGGCGAGGATGAAGTGCTTAAAATCGCCCACGAAAGCGAAAAGGTTGCCGCCGCGGTTAACGGTATGCAGATTGTAAAACAGTTATATGTCAAGGGCAGACTTGTCAATATAGTTGTTAAGCCGCTTTAAAAGACAGATAAAAATAAAAAAACAGTTGACAATCAATCTGCAACTGTGATAGAATATCCGTCGAAACATGACAAAATTATCAATCCCTGTGAAAACGAGGGGAGGGAATACAATGAGCACAGTCAAAGTTAAAGAAGGCGAATCCCTTGAGAGCGCACTCAGAAGATTTAAGAGACAGACTTCAAGAGACGGCGTTATCCAGGAAGTTCGTAAAAGAGAGCATTATGAGAAGCCCTCCGTTAAGAAAAAATTAAAATCAGAGGCTGCCCGTAAGCGTAAATATAAGTAATAACGGGCGTTCGCATTTAAGCGAAAAAACAAACAAGATTTTAAGAGTTCCGTGGGAGATTATTCCCGCGGAACTGTTTTTTTGCTCTCCGGAGAAAAAGCCAACGGTTCGCAGGAATCAGACCTGCGAACCGTTTTTATATCATCTGTTAAAATTTATATGCTGTCTGCTTCCGCGAGTTCGCTTTCGTTCATCGCAGCTTTTTTGCGCCTTTCGGCAAGCTGCCTTTCAACCTCCGCCTTATGCTCCTTATCGTCTTTGACAAAGGCGATAACAATCATATACAGCGCCTCGCCGATGACGGGTCCGAGAATGAAAATCGGATACTGCCATTTATAGAATTTGGGAGACTGATGGGCAATGTAATCCTCGTCGCCGGGGATAACTTTATAGCCGAGAAAATTGAACAGCGTGAGATTTGAAATAAGGGAAGTCAGACTTCTTGTCATCTTTCCGGAAAAGCTCAGCGCAGAGGACGAGATTCCTTCCGTGCGAAGGCCTGTTTTAAGCTCAACCTCGTCAACGGAGTCGTTGATGAGCGACCTGTGCGCGATATCCATAAAGCTTGTAAACGCGCTGCTCAGACCTATGATGAAACACATAATGAGAAATCCGTGAAAAGTATTGTATTTCATCGAGGGAACGATGCCGACAAAGTAGGCGATTATTCTCGCGGCGATTATGGCTACCTGCGAAATCAGAAGAGCGCGTTTCATTCCGCCGAATTTGTCAATCAGTTTATTCGCGAAGAATACCGAGCAGGCGCCCGGAATGCTTGAGAGTGTGTCGTAGAGAGTTTCCGCCGTTCCGCCCTTGAATTTCTCGTTGTTGCGGAATTCCGACTGATAGAAGTAAGTCCTGTTTATCCTCGGGTAAATCTCGTGAATTATCTTGGCGATACCGATGAGGATAAGTGTCGGATTATGCCTTAACACGGTCAGGGATTTGATGAAGCTTTCGTCTTTTTGCACCGGAGAGTCAACCCTCTCGCGGAATTTCGTTGCCCGCATTGTCATCAGCTGACCGCCTATGCCGAAAACAAACGCGAATAATATGAAAATATAACGCTCGGCGACACCGGTATTCTTGAGAGCATCCCATACAGTCGGGAAGATTTTGGGAATATATCCGCCGAGTGAAGCGCCGATTGAAACCCACTGAGTAACCCTTGCCCTCTCGTGCGAATGAGGCGAGGAAAGAGCGAGCATTCCCCAGATTCCGACCTCCTCAAACGAGTAGAGCAGGTCCCAGAAAAAATAGGTCAGAATGAGAAAAACCAGGTTGAAAACATCGCTCTGTGAGTTCGCGAGAAACATTGCCGCGCTTAGTCCGCCGATAACGGGCGGCAGATAGGTGACATAGGGCTTCATCTTCTGATACGGCTTATGCTGTTTTCTGTCCACAAATCCGCCGACGAGAATATCATTGATGGCATCCCATACTATCGAGGCGGTCATTATTTTGCCGACAAAATGCGCGTTTTTACCCGGAACAACATGGTTTTCATAGAAGAAGGTAACTCTGCCTGTCGCGAAACCGCTTGTTATTGCCGAGCCGGTTGCGCCGGTTGCGTAGGAAAGGATTTCCCTGTTGGAAACATGGGTTTCATCCTCGTATTTTGAGAAAAGAAAACCGAGCGGATTTTTCATACGATACATCCTTTCTTTTCTTTGCGGAGTTATTTACCAGTCCATCATCTGATCGGGATTTTCAAATATATCTTCCATTCTCTGAAGGAAAGGAACTATCTGACCGAAGTCGATTGCCCTGTGGTCGAAAACGAGTTCGATAGGCATTATCTGACCGGGAACGATTTTATCGTTTCCGTTTTCATCGGTGACAACAACGGGTGTTTTCTGGACCGAACTCATGCAGAGAACGAACACCTCGGGAGGGATGACCGCGAGCATTGTGCAGCGGCCTCTGATGCCTCTTGTGGTGGAGCCGATATTGGAAATACAGACGGTTCCCTGACGGATATCTTCCTTTGTAAGACGGTCCTTTTCGGGAATCGCGTAATACTCTTTTTTCTCTTTGCCCGAAAGGGTTTTAACTTTGTATTTGCCTGTTTTTGAGCCGATCAGTCTGCCGAGCGCCTTGACCACGTTTCCGCGTTTGAGAGCGCGGATTGTGTCGTCAAAAGCTATGGAATACATAACCTCGTCGAGGTTTGTGTTTCCGATTCTTCTTGCCACATCGGCAATGTAATCGTTGAGCTCGGAGAGAGATTTCGCGCCTATGTCGGCAAGACGGATTGTCATCATTTCGCCGCTCGGAAGAACCCAGGTCATCGACGCGTCTATGTTTTCATACTGCGTGATGGTTCCTCTTACAAGACGGCGGTTGAATTTGATGTTTGCGTTGAGTTCCGGAGCCGCTTTGAGACCTTCGCAGAGAGCTTTGAGCATCAGGGTGTTGACCGTGATTTTTGAGGAAAACTTACCCGAAGCGTTGAGCTCCTTCGCTTTTGCCATGAATTTGGAGACCTCCGGCTCGTAACTGTACCCGATATGGGGAACGGTTCTCCAGCTTTCGGTTGTCATATTGGCAACTATTTTTCTCTGGATTCCGAAATTAACCGTTTTTATCGGTCTCATAGATAT
>JAFWRV010000292.1 GCA_017519685.1 Clostridia bacterium | reverse complement strand
GTCGCGAAAGGCAATGTTTACGGCTGTCAGTTTCATCCGGAAAAAAGCGGCGATGTCGGCATGAACATTCTCCGCGCGTTTTGTGAAAGGCAGGGCTGACAATGCTTATATTTCCAGCAATAGACCTCTTTGACGGCAAAGCGGTAAGACTGTTCAAAGGCAATTATGACGAAATGACCGTTTACAGCGAAAATCCCGCCGAAACAGCGCGCACCTTCGCTTCGCAGAACGCGGAATGTATTCACCTCGTTGACCTTGAGGGCGCGAAAAGCGGCACAACCCCGAATATGGAAACCGTGAAATCAATAATCGGGGCGGTTGACCTTTTCTCGGAAATCGGCGGCGGAGTACGCAGCATTGAGGTAATAGAAAAATATATAAACGCCGGCATTGACAGAGTTATTCTCGGTACCGCCGCGGTAACGGATGAGGAATTTCTCCTGCGCGCCGTTGACAGATACAAGGAAAAAATCGCTGTCGGCGTTGACATAAAGGACGGATTCGTCGCGGTCAAGGGCTGGACGGAAAAATCCCGTTATAACGCCTTCGATTTCTGTGAGAAGATGCAGAACATCGGAGTCGGAACCCTGATATGCACCGATATTTCAAAGGACGGCGCGATGCAGGGCACAAACCTTGAGTTATATAAAACCCTGAGCGAAAGATATTCTCTCAACATTACGGCGTCCGGCGGCGTTTCATCTATTGACGATGTCCGCAAACTTGCCGCGATGAATATTTACGGAGCAATCATCGGCAAAGCGTGGTACACCGGAAGCATTGATCTCAGGGAAGCGGTCGAGGTGGCAAAATGATAACAAAAAGAATTATACCCTGTCTTGACGTCAGAAACGGCAGAGTCGTCAAGGGCGTGAATTTTGAAGGTCTCAACGATGTGTCATCACCTGTTGAGCTTGCCGATTTTTATTCAAAATGCGGCGCCGATGAGCTCGTTTTTTACGATATAACCGCATCCTCCGACGGCAGAAAACTCTTCACCGATATTCTGACCGAAACAGCGAGCAAGGTATTTATTCCGCTTACGGTAGGCGGAGGAATAAACACCGTTGAGGATTTTGACAGAGTTCTCAAATGCGGTGCAGATAAAGTCAGCGTGAATTCCGGCGCCATACGCAATCCCGGTCTGATAGAACAGGCGGCAAAGCTTTACGGCGACCAGTGCGTTGTGATTTCCGCGGACGTCAAAAGGGTTGACGGAGTTTTCCGTGTGTTTGCCAAAGGCGGACGCGAAAACACGGGCCTTGAAGCGGTTGAATGGATTAAACGATGCGTCGGAAACGGAGCCGGGGAAGTAGTTCTCAACTCGATAGACACCGACGGAGTAAAGAAGGGCTTTGACCTTGAGATGCTCCAAAAAGTCTGCGACGCGGTCAGCGTTCCGGTCATCGCGTCGGGAGGCGCGGGATGCATTGACGATTTCGTGACGCTTTTCAAAACCGTTCCCAAGGTTGACGCGGGACTTGCCGCTTCGATTTTCCACTTCGGCGAGGTAAGCATAAAGGATTTAAAACAGCGTCTCAAAGCCGAAAATATACCCGTCAGAACATAGGAGGCATTTATGATAAATATTGATGAACTTAAATTTGATGAAAAGGGACTTATCCCGGCGATAGTAGTCAACGCCGAAACAAAAAAAGTCCTTACCCTCGCTTATATGAACAGGGAAACGCTCGGGATTTCAATGGAAAAGGAACTCACCTGTTTCTGGAGCCGCTCAAGGCAGGAAACCTGGCTCAAGGGGGAAACCAGCGGCAATTATCAGCACATTGTTTCAATAACCGCGGACTGTGACAAAGACGCCCTTGTGATTGAGGTGCTCCCCGACGGCCCCGCATGCCATCTCGGAACCGAAAGCTGCTTTGAATATCCCGTTTACGAAAGCGAAAAAAACAACGCCTTCAGTCTTGAAGGACTTATGGCGCTGATTGAAGGCAGAAAGACCGAAAAGAAAGATCGGAAGAGCACACGTCTGAACTCCAGTCACG
>JAFWRV010000291.1 GCA_017519685.1 Clostridia bacterium | reverse complement strand
TTTTACTCTTCGGTCTTCATCGTCACACAGAAAAATATTATCGGGCGAAATATCCCTGTGAATCAGTCCGGCGCGGTGAACTCTGTCAAGAGTTTTAAGGACAGGTGTAATTATCTCTTTTGCGTCTGAATATGATAATTTACCGTTTTTTCTGACATATTCTTTTACGGTCATGCCTGTCAGATATTCCATTACAATATATGCCGTTCCGTTGTCTTTAAAACTGTCAAAAACAGTTACAACACTTTCTAAATTTGAAAATCCCGCAAGTTTCCGGCTCTCCTCAATGGTCTGATCAACACCATGGAGAAAAGAGTCTTTTGATACCGTTGAACAGGTAATCTCGGTTTGTTCCGAACTTCTGGAAGCCATTCCGGCGGGCATATATTCTTTGATGGCAACCTTCCTTGCGAGCAATGTGTCAAAAGCAAGATAAGTAATACCGAAACCGCCTCTACCGAGTGACTTGCCGATATAATATCTGTCTTTGAGCATGCTTCCCGGAGTAAGCTGGTCGATATCGGGCGCTATTTGTGTTAAATCCGCGCCGCACACGGAACAAACCGACAGGCTTTCGTCGATTTCTTCCATGCAGTTAAAGCATCTTTTCATATTAATCCTCCCCTATTTATTCATTATTGATATTGCGGAAAAGTTATCCATATCGCTGTATTTGCCCGACTGCAATACAATTGAATACATCTCTTTAAGCCACCCGCCCGGAGTGTCGCTTTTTTTCAGCGTTAAAACCATTTCGTCTTCTGTAATATATTCCCAGAATCCGTCGCTGCAAAGAAGAAAAGCGTAAGGAGCGGAAAGGCTGACCGACTCGGAGATTTCAAAGCGCGGGGCTTCCTCATCGTCTCCGAGAGCGCGAAGAAGCTTGCTGCGGTCCGGATGAAATCTGATTTCATCCTCACGGATTTCACCGGCATCGGCGAGCATCTGGGAAACGCTGTGGTCATGGGTTCTGACCGGATAGCCGAGCCCTTCGAAATAATACAGTCTTGAGTCGCCTATATGCGCCCATTTACAACGATCATTAAGCATCACGAGCGACACCGCGGTAGTTTTTATTCCCTCTCTGAAATTGCGTCTCTGCTGCTCCGCAAGAATGGCGTTTTGCGCACCGGAAAACGCTTCATTGAAGAAATCGTCAATTGATGAAAACTCCCTGCGGAATGTTTCGTCAAAAACATTTGTGGCTATATTTGAAGCGACTTCACCGAAACCGTGACCTCCGAGTCCGTCACAGAGCGTAAAACACGCGCGGTCTTTTAAAATAGTGATGCCAACAGCATCTTCATTGACCGTTCTGTCGCCGCTTTTTGTAACTTTACTGTACGCAAGCAGATTAATCACCTCCGAAAGTACGAAAGACTTGCTGTTATTATATATTATTGCTGTCAATCAATAAAATCTGATCTGTAATTCTGTTTACCGACTCAATGTTATCTTTTTCAAGGTAAATTGTTAAAACAATGGTTCTTTCATCTACCGTGCCGTAAAACCTGTAATAAACATCGTCATAGTTTTCGGTACTCTGCTGAGTTGTCTGCCACAGGAAATTTGACTGTCTGGTTTCGGGTTTGATATGCTCAAATTTATACACTGTGAAATCTATACCCGCTATATTCTGAGAGTCATAATACGACACCGAATAATCCGGTTTATCAGCTATAAATTCATCATATAAATCTGTATAGGTTTTATCACTTTCAATGTAAAATTCTGTAACGGATTCTTCCAGACCGTGAGGCGGTTTGAATTTTATGTTTAACGCTTTAATATAATATGTTCCGTCTTCGCTTCTCTCAACTTTGATTTCATCTTTTTTCAGATATTTATCCTGAACATAGCAGTAAACCGAACCGATTTTTATACGGCTCCAATCTTTATGGTTTTTGCCGTCATCTTCAACACTGACTTTTGTTCCGTTCTTTTTAAAATCCAGAATCTTTGAGTAAATATTCGGTTCCTGGAACAACGGTATTACAATAGTTTCATCTGATGACGCGAGAGTATAATTTCCTTCATATTTATTTTTGATTACCGGCTCGCTTTTGTTTTCTTCATCGGAATCCTTGTTTATTTTTAATCCGTATTCCTTTATTATAAAGCTTTTATCTTTTCTCTTATTACGATACGAAATTTTATCTTTTTCATTGATATTGAAAAGATTGTCAAACTCATTATATGCCAGAACAAGCGAGTTCAAAGGATCGTCATCAAAGCCGAATGTTCCGGAAACCTTATCGGGTTCGCCGGCTTCAAGATTCTCTTTCAGTATTTTAATCGCGCCATGCATTTTATGAGTTTCGGACTTTATTTCAAGAGAATCCTCACGCACAATGATATTGTCATCCGCGTCAAGATATACCCTTGTCAATTTTCGGTTGCCTTCGATTTCTCCGAACACATCGGGTACTTTATATTCCTCTATGCTGTCTGTGTATCTGTTATAAAAAACAATTCTGACCTTACCGTCATCCGCCGGACTTTTCGCCGCAGTATCAGACGGAGTAACAGCAGCTGTTGAGAAGCTGAAATGATCGCAAAGCATAATATCAGCGGCGCCGTCGCCATCCGAGTCAATGCCGTAAAAACCGGACTCCGGGGTGATTTTCCCGGAGTTTTTCTCAAGGAATTTTACGAAAGCTTCTTTTACGATTTTCGGGTCCGGAATATCTTCTGTGCTGTTCTCAACCGTTGTAATTTTTTCAGTTAAGGTTTCCTGCGGTACCGGCTCCGGTTTACGTCTGTGCAGCAGCGCAAAAACACCCGCGCCTATCACCGGCACAAGAACCGCCGCGACAATTATCGGAATAATCTTTTTTATGTTTTTGGGATTATTGCCGGGATATACTGCTTCAGCCGGCTCTTTTTCGTAATGAGCATTATTTACAGCATCATTTTCTTCTGCGTTATCCTTCACCGGAACAGATACTTTTTCCGGCGGAATTACTGGAGAGTCAACGGATTTAAGCATCCCTTCCTTAATGATACCGATTCTGGTAAGAATATCTATTTCTTTCTGGGTAAACTTTTCCGTATCGCCGGCGCTGCGCATCCAGCGTTCCATTACCTCCTGCTCTTCTTTGGTCATCAGAATCGTGCTGTCATCAACAGGCAATGTTTTGGTTGCCTCAGAAAGGGCGTCAAGCAATGCGCTGACTTTCTTCGGCCTGTTATTAACCGCGACAGAAAGACACTGCATTACGGCTTCTGAAACATCACGGGGAATTCCCGGACAAAAAGCGGCAATATCGGGCAGACTGTCTTTTCCGGAACGGTCGGCTGCAGATATGGGAACCTGTCCGCTGAGCATAAAATACAACGTTGCCGCTACGGCATAAACATCGGTCCATGTTCCCTGCTTTCCGGTGGAAGAATACTGCTCAATGGGAGCGTAACCCTGCTTGAGAACTACGGTACGGCTCTTTTCATCAAGCGCCTCGGTCATCTTCGCGGCGCCGAAATCCAGCAGTTTTACATGCTTGTCCTCATCATCACAGATAAAAATATTATCCGGTGAAATATCTCTGTGTATAATACCGGTTTTATGTACTCTTTCAAGGGTTTTGAGCACCGGTATAATAATCGCGCGCGCTTCGGAATATGAGAATTTTCCCTTTTCCCTGACAATTTCCTTGACAGTGGAACCGGTTAAGTATTCCATAACGATATACGCTGTTCCGTTTGCCCTGAATGTATCATAAACCGTTACAACGCTTTCAAGCTGGGAAAATCCGGCAAGTTTTCTGCTCTCTTCAATGGTCTGTTCGACGCCGTGAAGAAAAGCGTC
>JAFWRV010000290.1 GCA_017519685.1 Clostridia bacterium | reverse complement strand
CTTTCCATTTGTCTTTTCCGAACTCGTGATAAGGCAGAAATTCAAAATCGGCTTTTGATGTGTCAAACTGTTTGAAGTATTCTGTGAATTCATCACAGTCGCTGTCATTGACACCGTGTATAAGCGGGATTCTGAAATGAATTTCCCTGCCGGATGTAAGAAAGAATTCCGCGTTTGATTTAACCGCCCTGTTTGAAACGCCGCACCATTTGATATGTTTTGTTTCATCGGGAATTTTAAAATCCATTATCAGATAATCAATATATTCCGAGATTTCAGGCAGACGGGGAGAGGAGCCGTTGGTTTCTATACAGGTGTTGATTCCCTCGTTTTTGACCGCCTTTAAAAGTTCGATAAGCTCGTCTGCCGCGAGTGTTGCCTCTCCACCGGTAAAAGTAACTCCGCCGCCGTCAAAAAACATCATTTTTGAGCGGAATATCTCATCGGCTATTTCATTTACCGGAATATCTCTGCATCCGGCGTTTTCAAGTGGGATACTGTCCGCGTTTGAGCACCATTTGCACCTGAAATTACATCCCTGAATATGATAGACAAGTCGGTTGCCCGGTCCGTCCTGTGAATAATTGAAACCTTTTTGCAAAATTTTCATAAGTTTTCACCTGTATAATTTTAATACTTTAAAAAGAAATAGTCAATAATCCCGGGGTTAAATTATCCGGTGATTATTGACTTTGTGTTTATTCAATTATTCCGTAATATTTTCCTATCCAGTAGGGAAGAAGAAATACCGTGGGTTCCTTTGCGTGATTTGAGTGATTCTGGTCAATTCTGAAGACGGAAGAATTCGGTCCGATTGGATTCCTTTCATCAACCGGAAGAGGAATCTTAAGCTGAACAGGTTCATTCCATTCAGCCTGTTCATTGTCAAGCACAAGATCTTTTCTCTTTGAATTTTCCATTTTGTAATAAGTCAGATCAAGCGGCATTTCACGAAGCGACTGAACTCCGTCGGCAATATCGGAATCCCTGCCTGTAACGGCAGCGTGTATAAAAGCGAAAAGCGGCTGACGCTCAATTTTTTCATATTGCCAGTGGTCTTCCAATCCGCTGAGATAAAATGAGCGCAACGCTTCATTTTCTTCAAGACGCAGCAAAGTCAGTTCAGCCAGAAAGCCGAGATTGTCATCAATATGGCAGATGTGCGCATCCCTTATTTTATATTGCATAACATTGAGCGCGTAGTGATGTTTTGAGATGAATTCAGAATAGAGATCGTCGTATTTTCTGTCGCCTGAAATGTGATAACAGACTTTTAAAAACGCAAGCAACTCAAGAGAGTTTATACCTCTTTCGACAAACCATTTGTCAGAATGATTGAGCTGTTCGGGATTCCAGCACGCCCAGGTTGTAGGCAGACCGTCTCTGTCAATGAGAACAAAACCGTTATCAATGATGTGTGTCATTATTCCGAGCAGCGCGCTTCTGATTTTTGCTTTTTCGCTTTTGCTCGCGCAAAGGTCATAATAGACGGAAAGGCCGAAAAAGTGACCTGTCATCTCATCGCTTGAAGTTTCACCTTTCCACTCGCAGGATTTGTCGGGAGATTCAGACCATTCGGGGTCGCCGTTTTTGTATCCCGCGTCGCCGGGATATCTAACAGCTCTTGCCGTAAATCCGGGTATGCCCGTTATTTCCGTCAGCAAAAGCATGGCTTTCATACCTCTGCGTGCTTTAGCCAAAGCGTCTTTGTCGCCTGTAACGGCATATCT
>JAFWRV010000289.1 GCA_017519685.1 Clostridia bacterium | reverse complement strand
CGCCAAAACAGTCACCGTTGACGGAGATGAGGTCAAGCTTACGGCGACGGAATACGGAATTCTGCTTTATCTTATGGAAAATATGGGCAGGGTTCTCTCCGCGGCGCAGATTTACGAGGCGGTCTGGAATGAGCCGTTCGGTTACAGCGACAAAACAGTCACCGTTCACATCAGGAGAATCCGTGAAAAAATCGAGATAAACCCGAAGGATCCGAAATATCTTAAGGTGGTGTGGGGTTTTGGATACAAAATCGAGAAACTTTAATTCACTAAAACTGAAAAAAGCAATCGCGGTTATTCTTGCGGCTGTCACGCTGTTTCTCTCGGGGCTGTTCGCGTGTTTTTCAATAAAGGGAGCTTTTTTCTATAATCGCTATGAAACGCTCGGCAATTACACCGACACCGACAGCTTCAGAAAACTGATGAACTCGATTGAGTATGAGCTTATCAACAGCGGCGAATACAAAAGCTGCTCAAACGAAAAGGAGCTTGCCCTGACTTCGGGGGCAAGGAAATCGGAGCAAGAGCGTTCGGAAATTGAAAAAACGGTCAGGGACGCCTGTGATTTTCTTGAAAAATCAGGTATAGAAACCGTTGTTGACGGCAACAACCGCTACCGTTACAAATATCAGGGCGGGAACGGTACATTCTATTATACCTATGACGGCTCGTTCATTTCAAAAGACGAGTTCAACTCCGTGCTCTCAAGGGGCGCGCGCGATGTCCTCCCAACAACCTTTGTCAGCGATGAAGAAGTGAGCGACCCGTATGACGGCGAAACCCTCATTGATGAGGAAGAGTATAACCCCGATGAAGACACAATTCCCGACCCGGACTACCGGCCGGATGATGACGGTGAGGAATTCACCACGGCTGTTTTCGGCGAAGACGGCACAATACAGACAGATATCAGCGAAGCACTGAAGACCGTGTGGAACCTGACCAACGGTCTTAACTACGGCGAAAAATCAACCGACGGGCTCGTTAAGGAAGCGCTGAAATACATACGGACCGAAACCTACTATGACGAATATACTCTTGAACAAGTGAACGAGCTTGCCGGCGTGAAATATGCCGTGTTTTACAAAACCACCGGCAAGGTTTACTCCAACTGCGGCGTAAAGGCGGACTTCACCCGTGAGCAGATACTTGAAAAAACCGGTGACAAATATGTTGAAATATATGACGGCGGCGAATACTCCGTAATCGGCGCCGGCGAAACAAAGGCATTTCCTATTTACGGTAATCTGAGCCTTTATCCAGCTTATCTTGAGCTGGACTCGGACTCAATCGAGGACATCGTTGAAAAGGCATATTTTTCTTGTAACACATCCTGTTGGGAGGGCATGACCGGTGTCGGTCAGATGGCTTTTCTCAACTATGTCAAAGCGTCCTGCCCTCATAACAGATACTCCGAAGAAAGTCTTGCCGTTTACGGCGTGCTCGCGGTCATCTGCTTTGTTTTTGCGCTTGCCTGCTGCCTTTTCCGTATAATCACGGCGGGCAAAACAGACAGCGGCGAAGTAAAAATCGGATTTTTCGACAAGGTGCCTTTCGCAATCAACCTTGCCCTTTCGGCGGGGATTGTAATCGGCTTTGCCGCGCTGGTTATCGGCTCGGCGTATTATGAGCACGACCTTTATGAACTCTTCGTATATAACAGATTTCCCGTCGGGCTCGCGATGGCTGTCGCTCCCGTAATCAACTATATTCAGTCTGTTCTCTTTGCCCTTGGGGTGCTGATTGTTTCGGGACTTATCGCAAGCATGGTAAGAAACATCAGAAACAAGACATTTTTTAAGCACACATTTATTTACTGCATCATCACCCCGATTAAATTCATATTCCGCAAGATAAGGGGCTTGTGTCACTCGCTTGCTGAAAAAGCAAAGCAAATCTACGCAACCGATTACGCTTACGGCAACGGCAAAAAATTTCTTATTATATCCGCAGTTGTAATCGCCGCAGTTTTGCTGTTTAATTTCATTCTGCTGTTTGCGGGCGGCATGGCCGAAAGCGGATTCGCGTTATTTGTGGGAATTGTGCTGAATCTTATTATAGCCGCAGTGCTCATCCTGTTTGTAATCTGCTTTGACCGGATTGCTTCGGGCGTAACACAGATAAAGCTCGGCTCTCTGACCTGTGATATAAACACAAGGTTCATGCCCGGATTTATGAGGAGCACGGCGGAAGACATTTCAAAAATACGCGAAGGACTTAAAAGCGCCGTGGATCAGGCGGTAAAGGACCAGGCGATGAAGTCGGAGCTCATCACTAATGTTACCCACGACCTGAAAACTCCTCTCACATCAATCATCACCTATGTTGACCTGCTCAAGAGAGAAGGGCCCGACGGCGAACACTCCGCTGAATACATTGACGTCATTGACGAAAAATCACAGCGGCTGAAGAAACTTGTTGACGACCTTGTTCAGGCGTCAAAAGCGTCAAGCGGCGCAATCAATCTCTCCCCCGAAAAATTTGACCTTTGCGAATTCGCCTCGCAGGCAGTCGGAGAGTATGCCGATGAACTTAAAGGCGCGGGCGTTGAACTGATACTCAAAAACGGCAGCGAACCGATAACCGTGTTTGCCGATCCGAATCTGACAGGAAGAATATTTGAAAACCTCGTTTCAAACATCAAAAAATACGCTATGTCCGGCACAAGGGCATATCTTGAAATCACAAGGACCGACGGATACGGAACCGCCGTATTCAAAAACATTTCCGATTCTCCCCTGAATTACGACACCGACCGTCTGACAGAAAGGTTTTACCGCGGTGACGGCGCGAGAAGCGGCGAAGGCAGCGGCCTCGGGCTTTCAATAACGGAGGACCTCTGCAAGCTTCAGTCCGGCGTCTTCTCGGTATCAACGGACGGAGACCTTTTCAAAGCTTCGGTTTCACTGCCTTTAACAGATTAAAATCGGGCTGCCGCATTTAAGCGAAAAACAAACATACAAGGTTTATATAAAGGTTCAGGGGTTACCCTGACCTGTGCGCTGACTTTACAACTGTATTTTTAAATATTGGGTGTTAATTATATTGCCTGTTTTCGGCGGCTTTTCTCATTTGCCGTACCTTTGTACTGTCTTCATTCGAAAATCCGCCGTTTTCATCTTAACTGCGAAGCCCCCGGGTCTGCCGCATTTAAGCGAAAATCACACATTAAAGGTCTGCCGCAAATGATTTTTACCATTTGCGGCAGACCCTTTTTTATATCTTATACGCTATTGTCACAACTTTTATAAAAATGTTTCCGACTGTTTCAAATCCGTATTTTTTATACATCCGGTATCCCGCCGAATTTTTGTTGATTGCGACACCTCCGAGATATTCAATTCCCTTTTCCCTGAGATGTTCGCAAAGCGTATTCATAAGCTTCGTACCCCAGCCCTGTCTCTGCGCTTCGGGCAGCAGGTCAATATGGAAATGAACACGGTATTTTTTCGGAGTCAGATCAAAAGCCGCCATATATCCGAGATAAATGACAACAGCCGGCGGATACGCCTTCAACACCCGTTTTCCGTATTCCCTGCGCATCGCTTTTCTGAACTTTTCCGGTTCGGATGCGCATATTATGTAGCCGACAGGCAAATCCGATTCATCGGCAAGCACAAATATGTTTTCGCTCTCCTTTTCGGTAAAATAATCGTTATAGAGAACCGCAACCGCCTCAAGCAGTCTGTCGTTGCGCTTAAGAGATTTATCCGCGGTTTCCTTGCAGATGAATCTCAGCCGTTCTTTATCCCGAGGAACATACTTTCTTATATGATACATAATTACCCCGTCCCTGATTTACTGAGGAAATTATTATTTTCCCTTTAATATAAACTGTAAAATCCCGGTGTAATGCTGTCGATTTCGCCCTTATCGTTAAGCGAAACAGCGAGATAATAGTTATCATTAATCTCGTGGGTAATCATCAGATAGCCGATTCCTTCGCATTCGTCGGCAATACGCACAGCGCGGTCGCCGGTTCTGAGAGTGGGCGCTTCGGACTCATTACCCTGCGGCTCTGACTTCGCGAGAGAATATTTGCGGGCAAAGTCTTCTTTAAGAGCGTCGCTGTCGAATGTGAGAACGAAATCCGTTTCAAGATACCAGACGGGGTTCTCTTTTGTGCCGGTGTAACTCAGGCTGTGCTTACCCATAATGAACTGCGGCATAACGGTAATATCCCCGTCGCAGAGCATTTCGCCGGAGGTGACGGGCGCGGAGTCAAGGCGCTCAAACAGAAGTTGCTCGTCCGTTTGCTTTTCGCCGCTGTCGTCAATATAGGCATAGTATTTATGATAGCCCGAGTCATCAAACCAGAAGACCTCCTGGTCGAAGCATTTGCCGTTTTCATACCGGCACTCAAGCGTTTCGGATAAAATACGGTCGGACGGGCGTTTGACACGTACCGTCGTTTCTTCGGCGCGGTAAGGAAGAGATTCATCGGCACCGTAAAATCTGACATAATAATCATCACAGTCAATGGTAACAGATGAATTGTCATCAAGCGAATAATTGACGGTGAGTTCTCTGCCGGAGCGGGATTTCATATAGCAGTCAATGCTGCTCCCGTATTCTTCGTGCATGGTATATTTAAGCTCGCCTTTACCGGTGTAGTATTTTGTCAGAGTTTCACCGGTATCGGAATCGGTCTCTTTAACGGAGCGAAGGCCGGTGAGGTCATAAGACGGAGTGAGCTCAATTTTACGCACATCGTCAAGCGCTTCGTTAATACCGACGCAGTCCTCAAACCGCGCGGCAAACGAGGCGTCAATAAACATATCCGCGCTGTCCGCTCTGCCGCAGGATGAGAGGAGCAGAACGGTAATTATTATAAGAGAAACTGCGGCTTTTTTCATGAATCACACCCCCTGCTCCGCGGAATACCCGGGATAAGAATAACAAAGATGAATTCGGGGCAATCCGCTTGAACATATTATAATTAAACTTCTTAATATCTACCGTTAATAATATACGATTTCAAGCTGAAATACAATAGCGCAATCTTAAAATGATGTATAAACCTCAATTTTTCTTTACCGGCATTTAAACCAATAAGACCGAAAAGCAGTTATTGCCGCGGCAATAACTGCTTTCTCATTTCCGTTACCCTTTTGGATTATCCTCGACAATTGAAATCTGCAAAACCGCTGCTAAGATTTCAATCGGAATTGTCGGGTGTTTCATATTGTATCATATTGTGTTACCGGCAATTCTTTTGCTTTGCTTTAAGCAAGCATTTTTATTCCGGAAGGATATAACCTTGTTTTACACTTCCGTCTTCTTCAACCACCACAACATAAGTTGCGGGCGGATATTGAACCTGACCGTTTTCGTCAGTGACAGAGTATTCGCCTTCGGTTATTTCAGGTTTTTCTTTTTCAGATGTTTGTGGGGCGACGCCTTCAGTTGTATTGGAGTAATCTGTTGAATCTGCGCCGGCATTTTTATTATGAAACATCGCAACGGCGATTACCAAGGCAATCAGAAAGATGACAGTAATAATTATAAAACGGAAAATCTTGTTCCCTTTCTTTTTGATAACATCGGGAATTATTTCCGTTTCCGAAGTGAATTTATTCAGACAGTAAGGGCAAAACTGACTGCCCGGCGGCAACTCTTTAGAACAGTTATTACATTTCATAGCAAATCCTCAAAACGGATAGTTTTCAAAATCCTCTAAAACTATTTCGCCCTCTCCGTTAATATTCCAATAGTATGTGCCGGGCTCATAATATTTACCATCTATTTCTGCAGTTGCAGTTTCTTTTGAAGCCGTTTGAGATTTGTCGGTTGTTGAAGAAACGCTTACTTGTGAAGATATGGATTGATTATTATTCTCGCCCGACCTAAACAGTTTTATAATTATCGCTGTTAAAACCAGTAATAACAAAATGATAATAATTGCAGCTACAGTTTTATTAGACTTTTTTGTTTCTGTTTTATTATCGAATTTGTCCATGCAATACGGACAAAAGCGGCTTTCATCTGGCAGAACGGCTCCGCATTGACGGCAGACCATAAAAACACTCCCGTAATTTGATAAGTATATATTATCAAATCGGACTAATTATTACAAGTTTTAGATTAAAAAATACTGCTACAAAGCCTTAAACTATGCAGCAGTATGGACGCTTAAATTTTATTAAAGATTGTTTTTATCAAAAGCTGGTTGTGATTCCGATTCAAGAGCTTCAAAAGCTTGCCTGTTATCTAGAACAAACTGTCGGATTGCAACGAAATAATACACAGAACCCGCCACACCAACGACACCGCCGATAATAAGATTATAAACCGCCGTGATTATCGGACCGACCAACGGCTCATACTCTTTTATAATACCGTTTCGGTATGAGAAAAAATCATTGCTGTGCTTCAAATCCAAACATGCGCTTAAAATATTGAGCACGCCTGGGATTAAAAGAATCCAGTTATATGTTAGTCCGGCAATTATTTGAAGAGCTGCTACGCAAAACCAGATAACAGCGTTTATCTTTAGACGCTTTGAAAGTTTGTTAACCAGTTCATTTGAAGCAACTTTATTCTGAATAAGCGGAGCCGATGATACCGAACATCCGCAGTTCAAGCAAACGACTGCGTTTGCCGATATTTCTTTTCCGCAGTTTGTGCAGAAAATAGTTTGACGATTACTGCTGTTAAAATTTCTGGTTGAACAGCCGCATCCCAAGCAGACATCTGCATTATCATCAATTGCTTTACCGCAGGTTGCGCAATACTTCATTTTTACCTCCTGATTCATGCTTCGGAAATCACAAATACTAATAAACATATCAGCAGAAAAGCAGCAATTTCAATTCCTAAAGAAATTGACGCCGCTTTAATAATTTTTGACGCCTTTACCGGGTTTTCTGTTTTGAAGATTGCACCGACAATAAATCCGATAATTGGAAAAAGAATACTTACGATTATCAGACCTATATCAAGCAGATTATCAGACCCGGAATTCATCTGCTGGCTTGCCTGCAAATATTGCTTTCGGAGCGAAACACCGCATTTAACACATATATCTGCCTCAGGGTAAACGGTGTTTCCGCAATTAGTACAAAAATGGCAATTATAAGAGTTCTTATTTAAAAAACAACCACAGTTAAGGCAGTAATCAGCATTACTGTTAACAGGTCTACCACAGTTACCACAAAACCTCATAATCAAACATACTCAGAAACATGAGCAATAAAACTACTTGAAACCCGCTCATATTCATATTTAATAACCGTTGTTATTCCGCTCTTAATCTGAGTTTTTTCTTTTATGGGGTTTATACCGCATTTTGCCGTTATTACACAATCATTAGTAATCGGATACTCCGCTTTTTCGTTCTTTTTAACTTCACCGAGCAGAATGCCATCAGCATAGATTTTCAGCGTGCCTCCGGCTAGAAATTTTTGTGTAAGGCCATAGACTATAAGCTTGCTTTCTCCACTTGAAGAACCGCCGACTTTAGTGCCGCATCCCGGACAAAAAACCGCGCCCGGGCTCATAGCTTTACCGCATTTTGAACAAAAAGCCATTTTTAGAATCCCCCTCCGGAAAAAGCAAACGACCATACAATCATCATAACAATGGCGAGCGGAATTGCAATAATACATTGTTTTTTTAACTTGGGATCGGTATACTTTTTAAGTCCGATAATTCCCATAATAATACCGACAATTGGAATTAAGAAAGCAAAGCCAATCGCCATTCTGGCGGTTTTTGGGTTCTCGCTCTCGGCTGTTGTTATGGGAGAAGCATTGACCGTCGCTGAAGCTCCGCAACCCGGACATATTACCGCATTGTCATCAATTTCTTTTCCGCATTTCTCACAGTATTTCATTTTGTTACCTCCATATTTTAATATGATATTGATAAAGCAGTACCTGCTTTAAGACTAAAAAAGCTAGAACTTAATAAATATGTACTTTCTTTAGTATTATATAACAACTTTTTGTTGTTGTCAATTACTAATAATAAGTTTTTCAAATTACACTTATTTATTGTTAAAATAAACAAGGGTGATTAAAATGATTATAAATTTGAAAAAACTGAGAACCGAATTTAAAATCAGTCAGCAACAGTTAGCAGACGCTATTGGTGTAAGTCAGCAATCGGTTAATAAATATGAAAACCAGGATGTGGAACCGGATATATCTGTTTTGATAAAAATCGCAGATTATTTTTCTGTAAGTGTTGATTATCTCATTGGTCGAATCCCATCACACGATTTTATTGTTTCATCATTAACAAAAGATGAAAAACAGATTCTT
>JAFWRV010000288.1 GCA_017519685.1 Clostridia bacterium | reverse complement strand
TTAACCGTGTTTCGTCATTCGGTGTTATTCCCGATAAAAGCGAAATCGACTTTATCAAACGGCCGTTTAACTGGAAATAAAATATGCCGTTAAATCGGATATCCGTTTATATTTTTTTGTGGGAGGGTGTTATTTTGAAAAGAATAATCTGTTTAATTCTCAGCTTGGTTATTGTTTTTTTCTGCTGTGTAACTGTCGGCGCCGCGAAAGACGAAACTCCGGTAATCTTTGTTCCCGGGTTTATTGAAACCGTTATCGGCATAAATGTCAACGAAAAAAACGAAGAACTGCTGTGGCCGTTTTCCTTTCAAAGCGTGCTCGGAAAAATGGTTACCGATTCTCCGGCGCTGATGACTCTGATTGCAGGCCTTATGTTTGGAAACTTTGACAGACTCGGGGCAAGAATCGGCAGCGACGCTGAGGATATTCTTCATAAACTGACCTGCAATCCCGACGGAAGCAGTGATTACGCTGTTGAATCGTTTCCTCAGGATCCCGCTCTGTGTAATGTCGGTTACCTCGCGAAGCACAAAAACGGCAAATATCTTGCCATGGTTGATATTTCAAAGAGCGTTGCCGAAAAAACAGACCCCGACAGGACTTTTGTATTTTGTTACAACAGCCAGCTTGACTGTCTTGCGCTCGCTTCTCAGCTCAGATCTTTTATCAAATCCGTAAAGGAATATACGGGCTCAGCGAAGGTGCGGCTCTGCTCACACAGCTACGGCGGTCAGATTATTGCCGCGTATTTTTACAGATATCTTAAAGATAACGATGTTAAAAAAGCGGTTATGATTTATCCGGCGCTCGCGGGAACGGATGCCATAAAACACATTCTCGAAGCGGATGCCGATGTTCCGCTTGATGATATCATCGTTTTCGCGGAAAACCTTCTCAGTCTTCCCGCCGAGGGCGAGAAACTGCTTATCAAAAAATATTTTCATTATATTGATGAATTCGCGAGCGGAGGCCTTGCGGAGCTTTCGGGAATGTGGCGCTACTGGGGCAGCATGTATTCGCTCTGCTCTAACGAGTATTATGAATTGCTGAAAAAGGAATTTCTCGATCCCGTTGAAAGCGCTCCCATCATCAAAGCAAACGATATCGTTCATTATGACTTGATTCCGAATCTCAGGAAAATTTTCAAAAAATGTCAGGCAAAAGGAATTGATTTGTCAATTATAAGCGGCAGCGGAATGCAGGAATGTCTCGGCGGAGATGACAACACCGATATTCTCCTTCCGACAAAACTTGCCACCGGCGCTTACTGCGCTAAATATGGAGAGCATTTCTGCGACGGCTATAATGCAAAACGAACCACTTGCTGCAATCCCTGTCACAACCATGTTTCTCCCGCAATGAACATTGACGCTTCAACGGCGTTTCTTCCCGAAAACACATGGTTTGTTGAAGGCGCATTTCACGGCGCTTATCCCAACCAGGAATATACAATGACGCTTATTGAGAAGCTCCTTCTGACGGATGAAATCAAAAATGTGTATTCCGACTCCGATTATCCGCAGTTCGGCTATTCGGA
>JAFWRV010000028.1 GCA_017519685.1 Clostridia bacterium | reverse complement strand
CTATGTGAGTAAAATTTATAAATCGGCAGATGCCTTAATAGGAAAAACACCGCTTCTTGAACTCTCTAATATAGAGAAATCCGAAAAACTTGAAGCGAAAGTCATTGTAAAACTTGAGTATTTCAATCCCGCCGGTTCGGTCAAAGACAGAATCGCGAAAGCGATGATTGACGACGCGGAGCAGAAGGGACTTCTGAAACCCGGTTCGGTTATCATTGAGCCCACATCGGGAAACACCGGAATCGGACTTGCCGCGGTCGCGGCCGCGAGGGGATACCGTATTATTATTGTTATGCCCGAAACCATGAGCGTTGAACGCCGTCAGCTTATGAAAGCGTACGGCGCGGAGCTCGTTCTGACTGAGGGTGCCAAAGGAATGAAGGGCGCGATAGCCAAAGCCGAGGAACTTTCAAAAGAGATTCCGTCAAGCTTTATTCCCGGTCAGTTTGTCAATCCCGCAAACCCCGCCGCTCATAAAGCAACGACAGGTCCCGAAATCTGGGAAGATACCGACGGCGAAGTTGATATATTTGTTGCCGGTGTCGGCACAGGCGGTACAATAACGGGCACCGGTGAATATCTCAAGAGCAAAAATCCCGCGGTCAAAGTCGTAGCGGTTGAGCCGAAAGACTCTGCGGTCCTTTCAACAGGTGTTGCGGGTCCCCATAAGATTCAGGGTATCGGCGCGGGATTTGTTCCCGATGTTCTCAACACCGATATATATGATGAAATAATACCCGTATCAAATGAAGACGCATTCGCATCTGGAAAACTTATCGGCCGTAAGGAAGGTGTCCTTGTCGGTATTTCATCCGGCGCGGCTCTCTGGGCGGCGCTGGAGCTTGCGAAACGTCCCGAAAATAAAGGCAAAACAATAGTTGCCCTTCTTCCCGATACGGGAGACAGATATCTTTCAACGGCGCTTTTTGCCGAATGAGGTGATTGAAATAATTTACGCAGATAATGCAGCCACCACGAAACTGAGCAAAACCGCTCTTGACGCGATGCTTCCTTATTTCCGTGAGCAGTACGGAAACCCCTCAAGTCTTTATTCTTTCGGTCAGAAAGCCAAAGAGGCGCTTGAGGAGTCGAGAGAGAAAACAGCGCATATTCTCAGCTGTGAGCCGAGAGAAATAACCTTTACTTCAGGCGGAAGCGAAGCGGATAATCAGGCGATTGTCACCGCCGCCCGCCTCGGTGAGAAAAAGGGAAAAAAGCATATTGTTTCCACGGCTTTTGAGCATCACGCGGTTCTGCACACCCTGAAAAATCTTGAAAAACAGGGCTTTGAAATCACCCTTGTTGACGTACATAAAAACGGAATCGTAAGGCCCGGAGAAATTGCCGCGGCTATAAGGGAAGACACCTGTCTTGTTACCGTGATGTATGCCAATAATGAAATCGGAACGATTCAGCCGATTGCCGAAATCGGGAAGATTTGCCGTGATAAGGGCGTTCTGTTTCATACCGACGCGGTGCAGGCGGCGGGTCATCTCAGGATTAACGTCAAAGAACAGAATATTGATATGCTGTCATTATCTGCGCATAAGTTTCACGGTCCGAAAGGAATCGGCCTGCTTTACGCAAGGCGGGGCATCATTCCCGAAGTTCTGATTCACGGCGGCGCGCAGGAACGCGGCAGAAGAGCGGGCACGGAAAACATTCCCGCCATAGTCGGTATGGCTGCCGCTCTGGAAGAAGCGGTATCGCAGATTGATAAAGTTACTCCGGAGCTCATCAGACGCCGTGACCGTTTGATTGAGGGGCTCAATAAAATTCCTTATTCCGAGCTCAACGGCGATTGTAATCACCGTCTGCCCGGCAACGTGAATTTCTGCTTTGAGGGTATCGAGGGAGAATCCCTTCTTCTTCTGCTCGATGACAAGGGAGTCTGCGCTTCGTCTGGCTCCGCGTGCACTTCGGGCTCTCTCGACCCGAGTCATGTGCTGCTCGCCATCGGCAGACCTCACGAGGTCGCTCACGGTTCCCTGCGTCTGTCAATAGATACCGAAACAACCGACGAAGATGTTGAGTATATTATCAAGGCAGTCGCCGAAGTTGTTGATTATCTCCGCAATATGTCACCGTTCTGGCATGACCTTGTCAGCGGCAAACGCCCGCATATCTTTTCCGAGTGAGGTGTTATTATGGCTTTATACAGCGAGAAAGTTATGGACCATTTCCGCAATCCGAGAAATGTCGGCATTATCGAAAACGCCGACGGTGTCGGTGAAGTCGGCAATCCCGTCTGCGGAGATATTATGAAAATATATCTTTCTATCAGTGACGGAGTTATTACCGATGTGAAATTTGAAACTTTCGGCTGCGGAAGCGCCATCGCGTCTTCTTCCATGGCTACCGAACTTATAAAGGGCAAACCTGTTTCCGAAGCGCTGACTCTGACCAATAAAGCTGTCACCGAAGCGCTCGACGGGCTTCCCGCTCACAAACTTCACTGCTCCGTTCTCGCTGAGGAAGCCATAAAATCCGCAGTCAAAGATTATTATGACAAAAACGGAATTGATTATGACCCCGCGGAGTTTCCCGATTGTGAAAGCTGCGCCCATTGCGCCGACGGAACTGTTTAATCTGTATTGTGAAAGGCGGTTGACTTTATGATGATTTCAACCAGGGGCAGATACGCCCTGCGTGTTATGATTGATATGGCGGAGCACGGTGACGGCGGTTATATCGCAATGCGTGAAATTGCCGCCCGTCAGCAGATTTCTCTTAAATATATTGAAAGAATTCTGCCCGTCCTCGTATCGGCTAATCTCGTCGAAGGCGTTCACGGTAAAGGCGGCGGCTACCGTCTTACTAAGTCACCCTCAGAATACAAAGTCGGCGATATTCTCACTCTGACCGAAGGCACTCTCGCTCCCGTTGCCTGTCTGGAATGTGATGCCGGCGCCTGTGACAGGAGTTCGGATTGCAGAACTCTTCCGCTCTGGAAAGAACTCGGTACAAGAATATCTGATTATCTTGACAGCGTCACTCTTGCGGATTTAATGAAAACCTGATTTTTCGGCCTGCCTCCGGGCAGGCCTTATTTTTATCTCCTCTGACTGTTGAAAACATATTTTCCGTGTGGTATTATATGTCTGTAAGGGGGATGTATTATGTCTTTTATAAGAAACAGAAATGAAGAACGCACAGGTTATCAGAGCAGTTCCGATCTTGAACCGCTTTTTGATAATCAGTGCGATTTTGTTATGGTTTACGGTATCGGACCTACCTTGCCCGACAGAATCAGGCAGTACAGAGACAGGGGATACGTTATACATTTTATGACAGGCATATCGTGGGGGCATTATACCGATTATCTTTACGGTGAATTTGACGGCAGAAATCATTGGGACGAGGCGCAGACGGACCGCTTCGGAAATCAGATTCTTCATTCACGCGATGTTCCCTATATGGTTCCCACAGTATCGTTTGCCGATTATATCACGGAGAAGCTGAAGGCGGTTGTTGACCTCGGTGTTGAGGCAATTCACGTCGAGGAACCCGAATTCTGGGACAGAGCCGGATATTCACCCGCTTTCAGGCGTGAGTATGAGTTATATTACCGCGAGCCGTGGAAAGCGCCGCACGAAAGTGTTGACGCGAAATACAGATGCTCCCGCCTCAAGGCGTATCTTTTCACACGCACGATTGACAGAGTATCGTCCTCGCTCAAAGAATACGCCAAAATCAAATATAACAGAAATCTCCGTTTCTATGTGCCGACTCACAGTCTGCTCAATTATACTCAGTGGAAGATAGTAAGCCCCGAAGGCAAGCTTGCCGATATTCCCGGCGTTGACGGTTGCATCGCCCAGGTTTGGACAGGCACGTCAAGAGAAAAGAACTGGTATGACGGCCGCTTTGCCGAAAGGACTTTTGAAACGGCTTTTCTCGAATACGGAATAATGCAGGAACTCGTCAAAGGCACAGGCAGAAAAATGTGGTTTCTTCACGACCCCATAGAAGATAATCCCATATTTGACTGGGATGATTACAGGGCAAATTATTTCCGTATTGTTTCGGCTTCTCTTATGCATCCCAAGGTTAATACCTATGAAATCTGCCCTTGGCCGCACAGGGTTTTCAAAGGCACCTATCCCAAGGGCGCGCCCGACGCTCTGCCGATTCCTCCGGATTACGCGACAATTCTCAATAACACCTTCCAGACGCTCGGCAATATAGGAACGGGAGAAAGCGCGGGCTTGCGTGTCGGCGTTCTTTCCGGCGACGGTCAGCTTTATCAGAGGGAATATCCCGACTGCGAAATCGGCGAAACTCCCGAAGAAATCACGGGCACCGTTCTTAATGAATCGGATGATTTAATCAATGAATTCAGAGACCGCCTCTTTGCCGCCGAGACTCCCAATAAATCATTGATGCTCAAGTATATGTCGTCAAACGCCTTTCCGTCTTTTTACGGCTTATCAATGCCGCTGCTCAAAGGCGGTGTTCCCGTGCGCCCTGTCCTGTCGGATAACGTCAGGCGCTATGTCGGATATCTCGATGATTATAATGTGCTTTTGCTCAGTTATGAATATATGAAGCCCGATTATCCCGATGTCAATACCGCGATAGCGGAATGGGTCAGCAGGGGCGGAATTCTCATTTATGTCGGAGACGGTTTCGATCCGTTCAAAAATATACGCAGCTGGTGGACGGGGAAATACGACGGCCCCGCCGGTCATCTTTTCGAAATGCTCGGAATCAGTCCCGTCAGTGAACGTCAGATTTTCTCCTGCGGTAAGGGAACTGTCGCGGTATGGAATCATTCTCCCGCGGCGATAACTTTCTCAAAAACGGAAAGCGACAGTTACAGAGCGTTTTTCAGAGAAGTGCTCTCTTCACGCGGTATTGATGTTGATTTCAGAAACTATATCCGTGTTGACCGTGAAGCGTATATTTCGGCTGCTGTTTTTGATGAGAGCGTAAGTAATGATGAACTGCGTTTCAGCGGTATTTACGCCGATGTTTTTACTCCCAATTTCAGAGTTATTACGGATAAGACCCTGAAGCCCGGAGAAAACGCCCTGCTGCTTGATCTTAAGAAATACGACGATACCGTTATCGGTACTTCTGTCAGAATCAACAGCGCGGATATCGGAGAGGATTCAGCCGAGTTTTCAATCGGCGGAGCTTCCGGTTTTACCGCTTATATCAGACTCCGTCTTCCGTTTGTTCCGACAGCGGCAGTCCTTGACGGAGAGAAGATAAACTGCGAATATGAATCTGTCGGCAAAACAACGCTCGTTTCATTTGAAAGCCGCGGCGGCGCCGGCACATTGAGGATATTCCGATGAATGCGAATTATGTCAGACAATTTGATTTTGCTCAGAAAATAAAGTACATTACTCAGGGAAAAACTTATCTTTCCACAGAATATAAGGGTGAAGTCTGCGATGAATTTTCCGCTCCGGCTGTCCTTGACAAAAAGAGCGGTAAGGATTTTGTTATTCTCAATCTTACCGACATTCACTTTTCCGATTATGATATCCGTATGCCTCTGGGATTGGCGGCGGCATTCACGCTCCGCCGTCTTGTCAGGGATGTCAGACCCGACCTTATAACCGTTACCGGTGATATTGTCTGCGCGGCTTCGGCTTATAACTCAATCAGATATCTGACCGATTTGTTCACTTCCTTCGGAATTCCCTGGGCGCCTGTTTTCGGCAATCACGAGGATGAAACAAACTGCGACAAGAATTATCTTGCGGATATTATGATGAAATCCCCCTGCTGCCTTTTGCGTAAAGGTCCGTCATCCATGGGCGTCGGTAATTATATTGTAGTGATTGCCGATGAAAACGGAAAACCCGTTGAAACTCTTTTTATGACAGACAGCAAACATTCCCAGCCCGACAGCAGTCAGGCGGAGTGGATTATCTCGGAAGGAGCAAAGATAACAGACGGCGAAAAATCCGTTTTTATGCATATTCCTCTTCCCGAGTATCAGGCGGCTTACGATGCGGCGTTTGATACCGTGAGCGGGAAATGGCGTGATGGCTTTGCGGCTTTCGGTGAGCAGCACGAAAAAATCTGCTGTGAAAGGGATAAAGACGGAAATCCCGTTTATCGCGGCTTTCTTGATAAAATCAGATCTGTCAGCGGATTGAAATATGTTTTCTGCGGCCATGAGCACCTTAACGACTGGTCGGTTTTATATAACGGCGTGCGTCTGACTTATACCCTGAAAGTCGGCAGGGGTTCCGGTTTCAGAAAGAATTTCAACGGCGGCACGGTCATTACCGTCGGCGATAACGGCATCAAATCCATAGCCCACAGAAATACCCGTTTACTCAGATTGCATAATATTGAATATTTTGAGCTTTGACATACGGCTGTTGCTTTGCGCAACAGCCGTTTTTGTAATGTAAAATCACTGAAACAGTCTTTATATCAAACAACTGTTATGATATAATTTAAGAAAATTTATAGTTTTTTCCGTTAGATTTGCGATTAAAGCTGACTGCTTATTGAAAGGACAATTCCGAATGCCGAAGAAAGGGGGCGAGGTTATCAAAAACACAAAAGACTGCAATACCATTCTCAAAGAATGTTATGCACAATACAGAATAAAGCTGTTTAAGTACTGCCTCGCCCGGCTTGATGGTACGAGGGAAGACGCAGATGACTGCGTTCAGGATTCCTTCCTGGTGCTGCAGCAAAAACTGAATTCAGAAGAAAATATAGAAAATCCGAGAGCATTCCTCTATCGCACGGCGGATAATTTCGTCAGGCGGCGTAAAGAGGAAAGAGCCAAAGCAAAGCACAGAAATGTACCGCTTGAATACGCAGAGGATATAGCATCGGTCGATGCCGATTATCTCGCCGCGGTTGATGAAACGGATTATGACCTGCTCGCCGAGGAGCTTATCAAAACCCTCACGGATGACGAAAAAGCGCTTTACGATTTGCGGTTTGTGCGCAGAACCGCAGTTAACGATATTGCCGTTATGTTGGAAATTTCACCCGCAGCGGTCTCGATGAGACTCAAACGGCTGAAAGAGAAAGTAAAAATTAAAGTATATGAGAAAGGAGGCGGATGAATTGAGTGCAATAGTTGCAAATAAGAGCATACTCCTCGGTGAAGACTTCACCGGAAATTTTGAAGAAGCTCTCTGCGCGTATTTTAATAACCTTATTGATGAAGAACTCGCCAAAGGCGACGAAACAGATTTTGACCTTATAGATGAATACGCCGATGCGATAAACTGTATCCGTGAAAACGGAGCCGATATACTTCCTGTTATCTCAAGTAAAGATTTTATGAAAAAAATCGGTATTGCGCCCAAATCGCCCGCATTAATGATAGCGGCAATTGCCGCCGCGCTGGCAGTCATTATCGGAGTCGGCGCTGTCAGAACTCAGGGCTCGCCGACCGAGATTGCCCGTGATGTCGCCAAATATTTCAGAGAAATATTCAATGTATATGAGTTGGAACCGGTTACCGAACAGGTCCCTGAACAGATCCCCGAAGAAACCTCCGCTGTCAAAGCCGATGAAAGCACAACACAGCGGATAAAAATCAAATGGATAGAGCTGAAATTCAGCAAAAGCTTCCGCCATGAATATTATGTGGGAGAGAGCTTTGATAAAACGGGGCTTGAGGTGGTTGCTTTGACAACCGAAGGAAGCTATACAACAGATGATTACACATTAAAATTTGATTCGCCCTTTGCTGAAAAAGCCGGCGAGCAGACAGTGACGGTCACTGCTTACGGCTTCAGCGAAAGCTTCAAGGTCAGAATTCTGAATAACGAAAAAACGCCGATACTCAATTCTGTCTATGCAACATTTCCCGATGGCTTTGACTTCACCTACAAAGGTGAGCCGGATTTAAGCGAAATGCAGGTTTACGCTGTTTTCAGCGACGGAAAAGAGCGGGAACTGTCTTCCGGGGAGTACAGTGTAACGATTAGTGAAACAAAACTTCCGTTCAGGAAATCCGCTTCAGTGAAAATTGAGTATTGCGGCTGCACAAGCGAATTCGTGATGAAGGAGAGATTGAAATGAAAAACACTTATAAA
Organism: Clostridia bacterium; assembly: GCA_017519685.1. Classification (GTDB taxonomy): domain Bacteria; phylum Bacillota; class Clostridia; order Oscillospirales; family Acutalibacteraceae; genus CAG-177. Next base: position 1,300 of record JAFWRV010000028.1, on the reverse strand, counting down.
AAGTTTATTGCGCTTGTTTTATGCGCGTTATTGACAGGCGGTTTGTTTAACCTGTCATATATAAGCCCGAATGCAAATGCGTCACTTTTGACCGGCGATAAGCCGACGGCAATGCTTGGGGTATATCAGTATGTATCGGGTGATTATGTGTATCAGGCGGACCATGAGCAGAATTATGCCTGGCATCCGGATACCATTGTTATAGTCAAGTACACCGGAAATAAAAGAAGCATAACCGTTCCTACGCAGATTGACGGCTACAGAGTAGGAAGAATAGGAGTAAAAGCGTTTTCAAGTGAAACGAACTCCGAAATGGAGGAACTGCGCTCGGTAATAATTCCTTCCGGTATTTATGCTATCGGAGTGTCTGCGTTTTCGGGCTGCAGCAATCTCTGCAGAGTCAAGCTCAATGAAGGCCTTGAAACAATCGACCGCAGCGCGTTCAGAAACTGTTACAATCTTAAAGATATTACGCTTCCTTCCACATTAATCAATCTTTGTACGGATTTTACCGGAACCGGTATTAGAGAAGTTACCGTTCCCGAAAGCAGAAATGAGTTTTATGACAGATTATCCGTTGCGGTTGATGACTTTTCAGTATTCTCATCACACAGCAATAACCTTGAAAAACTTACTGTTTATAAAAACAACTGCGCTATTCATATGAATATGCTTCCTTCATCCGAAGCGGTTTTTGAGGGCACCGTATATGTGGAGCCTATGGCTTATGCTTTATCACCGACCATCCCGAATCTGCCGGACCGTATGGTATTCAGAAAAGGAGTTCCTTCTGTTATGCTTCCATATTTGTCTGATGCCAAAAAACACTATGATGTTGAAAACGGCGGAGTATGGTATGATAATACGGAAAAAGCCGAGCCGGTTGTTTCGGGTGATTACAGCTATCTTCTCAACAGCAGCGGAAGGGCGATTATCACCGGATATTCGGGCAGCGGAACGCAGGTGAATATTCCGGCATCAATTGACGGCCACAGAGTAATCAGAATTGCGGACTGTGTGTTTATGAATAACACCGAAATCGAAAGCGTATCTGTACCTTATACCGTGATATCGATAGAAAGCGAAGCGTTTTACGGCTGTACATCCCTTTCCTCAGTCTCACTTGAAGAAGGTCTTATAAGTATAGGCAGCTATTCGTTTTACAAATGCAGCTCATTGAGTGAAATCGAAATACCGGATACCGTAGAGGATATTGATGAATACGCTTTTTCGTTATCCGGTCTGGTCAGTGTTACCGTTCCCGAAAATGTCACGCAGCTTAAATGGGGAGCTTTCCGTT
>JAFWRV010000287.1 GCA_017519685.1 Clostridia bacterium | reverse complement strand
GTCTTTGCTTTTGTAGTTTCTGTAATACGCCATGCGGGAAACTCCCGCTTTTTCGGTTATATCGGTTATTGTGATTTCGTCATAATCCTTTTCACGTATGATAATCAGCAGAGCGGTTGTGATGCACTCTCTTGTCAGATTGTTTGACTCGCTTCTGTTCATTACAAATTCCCCTTTTTTGTAACACCTGTCTTATTATTATTGATTTATTCATATTTTAATGGTAAAGTTTTATCGTTACATTTGTAACGGTTACAAGTGTAACAAAGCTTAATGAAATTGTCAATATATTTCCTAAGGGGGAAACATATGTTAAAGCTTATAGATATAAAAAAGGATTACCCGATAGGCGATGACAAGGTTCAGGCGCTCAAAGGCGTCAGCATCAATTTCCGCCGCAATGAATTTGTTTCCATTCTCGGCCATTCGGGCTGCGGCAAAACAACCCTCCTCAATATTATCGGCGGCCTCGACCAGTACACGACAGGCGACCTTATCATCGAAGGAAAATCCACCAAGGATTTCAAGGACAGCGACTGGGATAACTACCGCAACCACTCCGTAGGTTTTGTTTTCCAGAGTTACAATCTTATCCCCCACCAGTCTGTTCTCGCAAACGTTGAGCTTGCGCTTACCCTTTCCGGCGTTTCAAAATCCGAACGCAAGGCAAAGGCGAAGGCCGCTCTTGAGAAAGTCGGTCTGGGCGACCAGATTTCAAAGAAGCCGAATCAGCTTTCGGGCGGTCAGATGCAGAGAGTCGCGATAGCGAGAGCCCTCGTCAACGACCCCGAAATCCTGCTTGCGGACGAGCCGACCGGCGCGCTTGACAGCGAAACCAGCATTCAGGTTATGGATATTCTCAAGGAAATCAGCAATGACCGCCTTGTCATTATGGTAACCCATAACCCGGAAATCGCCGAAACATATTCGTCGAGAATCATCCGTCTTGTTGACGGCCTTATCACCGACGATACCGCTCCCTATGAAGGGGAGGAAGAGGTTCCCGCCGAAAAAGCGGAGAAGCTTTCCAAGAAGCAGAAGAAGCCCTCGATGTCATTCTTCACGGCTCTTTCGCTTTCTCTGACAAACCTCCTCACCAAAAAGATGCGCACCTTCCTCACCTCGTTCGCGGGAAGCATCGGTATAATCGGCATCGCCCTGATTCTCGCGCTTTCAAACGGCTTCCAGCTTTACATTGATTCAATCCAGCGCGAAACGCTGACCTCATATCCGATTACGATTGACGCTTCGACGATGGACTCCTCGGGAATGATGGAAGCGATGCAGAAAATCAATCCCAACGAGGTAACCCACGACCTTGATAAGGTTTACTCAAACTCGCTCTCATCCTCAATGGCGCAGTCTTTCTCATCGGGTGTCTGGTTCAATGACCTGAGTTCATTCAAAAAATTCATTGAGAGCGATGAATCCGGCATAAGCAATTACATAAGCTCGGTCAAATATCAGTACGGCGGCGAAATGAATATCTATTCGCCGACAGACGGTAAGAGTCTCAATCAGGTTTATCCGAGCCCCATTCTCGGAATGATGGAGCAGATGATGGGCGGAAATTCGCTTGCCTCTTTCGGAATTGACACCTCGACCTTGGACTCCTACGCCCAGATGTATAACTCCTGGCAGGAACTCATCGACAATGAAGAGCTTCTCAAAACCCAGTATGAACTCGTTGAGGGCAAATGGCCCTCCGCTTATAACGAAGTCGTTCTGATAGTTGATAAAAACAACGAAATCAGCGACCTTACCATTCAGGGTCTCGGTCTTACAACCTCAGCGGAAATGATGCAGGCGTTCCTTTCGATGTCAAAGGGCGAAAAAATTGAAACCAAATCCTATGAACTCGATTACGATGAAATCATCGGCAAGAAATTCAAGCTCATAACCGAGCCGGAATACTTCACATATAATAAAGAAACAAAAGAATGGGAAGATATGCACGATGACGATTACTTTGTCATGGACCTCGTCAAAAAAGCGGAAGACCTGACCGTTGTCGGTATTATCCGCCCCGATGACGAAACCCTTATGGTCCAGACTCTGGGCGCGCTCGGCTACACATCCGCGCTCACCGAATATGTCGTAAACAAGACAAACGAAGCCGAAATCGTAAAACAGCAGAAAGCGCATCCCGAGATTGACGTTTTCACAGGCATTCCCTTCCCGGTAACCGAAACCACCGAAAAGAAAGCAGAAGAAAAGAAAGAGGAAGAAACAACAACCGTTAAAACTGAAGGCGTTTCGGCGGAAGTATTTGAAAAGCCCGTTGTTTCCTCTCTCGGTTTAAGCGGAGAAACCCCGTCGGCAAAATTCACGGCGGCTCCGACAATTGATTTCTCCTCCCTTCCTCCCGCGACAGAGGAGGAAGTCTATGCCGCCATTGACGAAAAATACAGCGGCGAAGAAGCAACCAAAATGAAGCGCACCGTCGAACTTATGATTAAGCCGATTCTCACAAGAGATGAAAGAAACGAACTCATCGGCTATCTCGACGAAATGCTTGCCGGATATGAAATCCCGGGTATGGGCACTCTCTCGGGTGAACAGGCGTACTCCTATCTTTCATTGATGTCAACCCAGGATAAGCTCAAACTTCTCAACTACATAATCACAAACAATCTTGACGACCCCAATAACATGGCGACCCTTCCCGCCGCCGAGGAAACAACCGGCGGCAAGAAGGATTCAAAAGATAATAAAAACACCGATAAAAAGGATGACACAAAGACAGCCGAGCCCGTGACCGAGCCGGAGCCCGAACCCGAACCGGAGCCCGAACCCGAGCCCTACGCCTCAAGCTATACCGAGGCGCTGACGATTCTGGGTGTCGGCGATCTCAACGAGCCGAGACAGATTAACCTTTATCCCCTTGATTTTGAGTCAAAAGACGCTATCTCAAAAATCATTGAGGATTATAACGCGGCAAACGGAGAAGAGAAAACAATTAAATACACCGATTACATCGGTCTTCTTCTCACCTCGGTCACAAAGATAGTCAACATTATTTCCTATGTTCTCATCTCGTTCGTCGCAATCTCTCTCGTGGTTTCCTCAATTATGATAGGAAT
>JAFWRV010000286.1 GCA_017519685.1 Clostridia bacterium | reverse complement strand
CGAGTATCTCCGCCGCTTTGAACACGCTGTCGGGCGCGGGCTTTCTCGCGACTGCTTCGCTCTGACCGATTGCCACTTTTATATAATCCCCGAAAAAGTGACTGACTATGTCAACGGTCGCCGGGTGCATCTTATTGGAAACAACCGCCATTTTTATTCCCGCGTCACGGAGTTTTGCCACAAGAGGAATAACTCCGTCGTAGGGAGCTGTGTTATCAAGAGAATGTTCCTTATAAAACGGTCTGAACGCTTCAAGTACCGCTTCTGTCGTTTCATCATCTGTCCCCTCCGGGACGCTCAGGGCGACCAGGCGCGCCACTCCGTTGCCTGCAAAACGACGGATTTCATCGGATGTTCTCTCCGGAAAGCTGAATTTTCTCAGAGCGTAATTTACGCTGTTTTTCAAATCCTCAACTGTATCGGTCAGGGTACCGTCGAGGTCAAATATTACGGTATTAAATTTCATAGTATCCTTTTAAACACTTTTGAGCCCCACTGAGTGGGGCTCTCGTTTTTTGTTTTTTATTTGAGAATTTCTTTCGCGCTTGCGGCAAGTCCCGCAATTCCCTGAAGGTCGCTCGGAATGATAAGCTTTGTCGCCTGACCGTCCGCCGCCTTTTCGAAGGACTCAAGACTCTTGATTGTGAGATAACCCTGGCCGGGAGCCGCTGAATTGATATATTCAATCACCTTTGCTCTTGCTTCCTCAACCTTGAGGATAGCCTGGGCTTCACCTTCCGCCTTGCGGATTTTGCTCTCCTTCTCAGCTTCCGCGGCGAGAATGGCGCTTTCCTTATCCGCTTCCGCACGGAGAATCTGGCTTTCCTTCTGACCTTCGGCAACAAGAATCTGACTTGCCTTCTGGCCTTCCGCTGTAAGGATGGATTCTCTGCGCTGACGCTCTGCCTTCATCTGCTTCTCCATCGCGTCCTGGATTTCCTTGGGAGGAAGAATGTTTTTGAGTTCAACACGGTTTACCTTGATGCCCCAGGGGTCTGTCGCCTCGTCAAGAATTCCTCTGATTTTGGCGTTGATGGTATCTCTCGAAGTAAGAGTATGGTCAAGCTCAAGGTCGCCGATGATGTTACGCAGGGTTGTGGCTGTAAGGTTCTCGATAGCCATAATCGGCTTCTCAACACCGTAAGCAAAAAGCTTGGGATCGGTAATCTGGAAGAAAACGACCGTGTCTATCTGCATTGTGACGTTATCCTTCGTAATAACCGGCTGAGGCGGGAAGTCAACAATCTGTTCCTTGAGGGAAACCTGCTTCGCGACTCTGTCAATGAAGGGAACCTTTACGTGAATACCTGTATCCCAGGTGCAGGAATATGCACCGAGACGCTCAAGAACGTATGCCTTTGACTGGGGAACGATTTTGATGTTTGCGATAATAAGAACAACGATAACTGCTACAATTCCCAAAAATACGAATACTGCGGGACCCATGGTTATACCTCCTTAACGATGGCCTTAACACCATCTATTTTTACTATGATTACTCTTTTGCCCTCTTCTATTACACTGCCGTCGTCCGAACGGGCAGTCCAGACGATGCCGCCGACTTTAACGGCGCCTGTTGCTTCGACATTGTCAATCGTTTCGGTCACTATTGCCGTGTCGCCGATGATTCTGTCGGAATTGGTATGCTGGATTTTTGTCTTGGTCATCTTTTTCACAAGCGGTCTTGTTGCCGCGAGAGTCACCGCGGATACAGCCACAAAAGCTGTTATCTGAACCCACAGCGGAAGTTTCAGTACCGCGAGAATAAGCGAAACGAGGGCTCCTGCCGCAAACCAGATTGTAACAAGCTGAGCCGTTACGCCTTCCACTATCAGAAAAGCGGCCAGTAACACAACCCACACAATAATGTAAGTCATATTTTCTCTCCTTTCCAAATGCTATTTTAACATAGCCGTAACGATATTACAACCGTCAATTACGAAGGATTTGTTTTCCCTTCGCCTATGAGTATATAACAAGCGCAGCAGTAAATAAATATCAATCGGAGAAAAATAACGGTTCTATTTTATTCTCCGGGGCAAAATATGCTTAAATATAACAGAGACGCCGCGTGACGCCTCTGTAATAACTTAAAAGTGAAGTGTTAATGTGCTGACAATCATCCAGATAAGAGTGCCGGCAAACTTTCCGAATTCTTCCTGATAGAAGTTATAATCAATACCTTCAGCGTTTACCGCCGGCTCGGTCTTTTCGCCGAGGCCGAGGTCTTTAAGCAGCTTCAGCAGCTGCTTCGCAATCGCAACATTGCCCGCGGCGTTGGGATGGACACTGTCCGCGGCGACATACTCGCCGTGGCCTGTGATAACACTTGCGATATCAAGAATGATAATATCATCCGGATGGTCCGCCTTGAATTTTTCGAGCGCCGCGTTGATTCTGTCCGTAGCTTTGTGGAACGGGATGTATCCGATTCCTTTCCAGGCGCAGTAAATATTATTAAATATAAGAGTCGCATCGGGATTCAGTCTGCGGATTTCATCATAAATCTTATTGTAATCCTCATATATCCATTGCGCGATTTCGTCGAGCTGCCTGTTATTGTAACCCAGAAGCGCGCCGATAACAATCATGACTACGTCGTCATTGGCGAGATAATTATTGGAGCCGATGCTGATATTGATGATATCAGCGTTTCTGATATCGTCGTCGATTTTTCCGCTCTTAATCATCTCGAGCATATCTGTGGTATTGTAAGCAACCTTCGCGTAATTTTTATATCCGTAGCCGTTTGTGTCGGCAACTATCCTGCCGTATGAAGCTTCATCCCTGTTGACTATTCCGAATCCCTGGGTTATTGAGTCACCGAGAAGGAGAAGATTAAGCGGTTCTTCTGTTTCCGCGGATTGCGCAAACGCGAATGAAACTGCCGAAAAAGCAATAACAAACGCGCATAACAAAGCGGCAATCTTTTTAAATGATTTCATAATTCAACCCACCGTTATCAGTAATTTGTCGCGGCAAATCTCAGGGTATTGGCGAGATTCTTGAAATCGCTCGCTCCGCCGCCTGAATAGTGCTTCTTGAGCGCCTTCTGAATATCGTTATTAATCTCCGGATCCTCAAGCTCAAAGTTTTCAATCGCTCTGTTGAGGTCAATCTCATTCATATCGGAGTCCTCGATAGAGTTATGTATCTGGTCGGCGTCAACACCGATATTGATAACATAGGAATATCTCGGATAAATCGTGAGCTTGCCGTTTCTGACCAGGTCTGCCGCAAATCTTACCGACCAGGAGGAACCGATGCCCTTCGCCTGACGGACAAGCCGTGTGAAACGGTCCGACCCGTTCGCGTTGAGTTTCTTTATCAGAGCGGGGCTGTTGTAAAACTCTTTAATATGATTGAGTTCCCAGTCCACGTTTTCCCAGTTTTCCTTCCAGGTTGCCCAGCTGAATGAACAGGAGCGGTATGCGGTGAAAACGTCTTTTTTATAATTGTCAGGGAACTCTATCGCGGGAGTATAACCCGCTATTGAGCCGATGTGGTCGATATCCTCATAATAATCAAGAGCCGCGTTCATAAACTTGAGAAGATGAGGCGAGGCAAGAGCGTCATCCTCAATGACTATCGTTCTGCCGTACTTGTTGATAACGTCTGTGACGCCGTCAATTACGTTTGCCGCAAGTCCTATATTGCTTTTTCTCTCAATAAGCTTTATATCGGCAAAGCGTCTCTTTGCCATTTCTTTTCTCACGGCGCGGCGGACCTGAGCGACCTTTACTGCGTCAGACTCATTCTTTGGACCGTCGGCAAAAATATAAAGCTCGCTCTCTTCCGCTTCGGGGCATTTTGCCAATGCGTCAACGGTCTTCATAAAATATGATGCGCGGTTATAAACAAACATAACAATCGGCGCATATTTGTAACCCATATTATACATCGGCGTCATCCCCTTCCTGAAAAATTTCGCTTTCGACCTTAAAGTGTGTTTAAAGTCTATTTTGAGTAATAATTATTTTATCATAAGGAAATAAGATTATCAATATAAAAAAACTTTGAAATATTAAATAAATTTTAAAAAATCAGCGTTTTGACTTGATTTGGGCGGAAATTATGTGAAAAATCGCTTTTGAACCTTTGGTAATGTACTTTCCCGCGTTGCCTTTAAGTCCGCTGAAAACAGGATTTCTGAGATTTTCGCCGCTTTCTCCGGTCACTACTGTTTTGCTGAAAAGAACATTGTCGCCGTAAAACGCGTTAACATCGCTGCCATCGGGAGCGGTCAGCACCGCGCCGTCGGCAAACGCGCAGGCGCAGGAATAATCGCAGTCGGACTCGTCTTTGAAACTCATCGCAAGAAAAGCGGTTTCCGTGACACCGTTATAGCTCGGAGCGATTGACTTTCCCTGCGGCGTTACGAGAGTATATACACCGAGGATTTCATCTCCGCCCCTGCCCCAATGATGACGCTGAGGGCCGTAAAAATGACCGAAAGGATTCATAATTACGGTGCCGTCTTTTTCAAGCCGCATCGGGCAGTGAGCCATTGAATTGAGCACCTGCCGCTGATTTGACAGCACGAATTTCAGCCCGTTGCCCGAAACAGCGGTAAGCCCCGCCGTCAGCTGATGGTTGAATGAAGCGAGAGATGTGTTCTTTGGGTCGCTTTCGGGGAAAGCGGATGTTGAGAATTCGGATATATCTCCCGAATAATTGCGCTTTATTACTTTGGGATATTTCCCGGTAAGCGGAGACAGCGCAAAAGGCGCCGCCTCAGTCCATTTCATATCGGTGAATCTGCCGAGGGTTGAGTTTTCGGTTGAAATCGAATCGTTTTCCGGGGTGTACGGATAACTGACGGAAGCCCTGACAAATATCATATCGACCCCTTCGCAGGTGAAAAACAGATAGTTGAATCTGCCGCCTTTTATTTCTCCGGGCAGATGAATTCCGCCGCTCATTTTTATGCATTTTCCGTTTCCGCTGACCGCCAGAGGTTTAACGCTGTTGACTGAAAACGGATATTTCTTACCACCGTAATTTATAAAGCTGCTCAGGAAATTTTTATCTCCCGCGGTCTTTCCGCCGTAAATAATTTCGGATATTCCTCCGGCGTTGAATTTCATAACCGCAGACGGTGTTGACAGTTCGAGGGAGTCATCCGCTTTTCCGGCTTCGCCGTCTGTGATTTCAATTATATATTCCGGCTTCACGTCTGAAAACTTCATAACCGCGAATATGCTCTCACCGTCATCCGCTTCAACGGCGGTGTATGAAACAAGTCCTTCGCCGCTTATTACGGGATTTACCGCTTTTGTTTTTATCTGAAGACACTGAAGGGCGCTGCCGTTGATATTATGAAGCGTGATTTTCTCACTTTCGGGAAGGGCGTTTTTCTCAAGACTTATGACACTTTCCGCAAGAGCGTTTGCCTTTTCCTCCCTTTGAATATTAAGCACGGGCGTAGCGAGACCGAAATGCGTGGTTGAGAGCAGAAGCACTCTGTCCGCAAACGAGGGTGATTCCCTGTCGCTTTCAGCCGTGATTTTTGACATTGCTCTCGCTCTTTCGAGCGCGGTCCAGATTTTTCTGTTATACGGTTTTTCCGCCCAGGAAGCGTAGCCGGTGAAATTACCGTCCGCGGTGTCCTGAGTAAAACTGATTTCGCCCGCGTTTGAGTGATTCGCGATATATCCTCCCGGGGTATCGAATACCACATAATCGAGGTCGGCAATCTCGCTGACAAGGCCGTGAATACCGTCTGTATTCGCTATCCTGCTGCCTATAACGGGAATCTTCATTGTTTCCCAGAAAATGGCGTCCGCGTCCATATTGACAAAAACAAACAGGTCTCTGTTTATTTCTCCGCTTATCTGCTTGCGCCGGAGGTCCTTTACCCATTTTCTCATACATCCCGCATCGCAGATATCCGAATTGTTATAAGTCGGTATTACCGTCATTGACTCGCCTTTATAGGTGTATGTCAGAGGATTGAACGCCTGCTCGTCGGGGAGCGGAGGTATAACGGTGCGAAAGGCGTCAAACGGCACGCAGGAATAGTAAAGGCAAAGTGCCTTTACGCCGCATTTGTTATAAAGCGACACCTGCGACGGAGTGAACATTACCTCCTGCGGTCTGACAATCATTTCGCATTTGCCGAAAATATCCCTCAGACCCGAGCCGCCGGGATTGGTGACGGCAAGTTCAATTGAGGCGGTGAATTCGTCGTCTGTCATAGCCGACAGCGCGCCGTTACTGTATCCCATAATGATATTTTCGTCGCCGTATTTATCTACTCTCTCCTTCACTCCTTCAATTATGTCGGGAGCGTATTCGGGCAATATTTTTTCGAGAGAGAAAAAGTTTTCAAAATCCCAGGTACCCTTTACCGGAATTCCGCTTTCATTGAGTTCGTTGAGAACTCTGATTATCTGCCTGATTATACGGATGTCCGAGCCGAAGCCGAGTCCGTCGGGAGTATCTCCCCTGTATGAATGATAGCAGTTTACGTGAAAACCGTATGCCACGTGAATTTTATTCTGTTCTGACATATTACCTCCGTCAGTCGGCAAGCGACTTTATCTCATTGATTAAATCCCGGGATTCCTCAAGCACCCTGTCGATTGTTTCGCTCTTGTTTCCCTCAAGCAGAAATACGGGTATTGTGCCGATTCCGGCTTTTCTGCCTCTGATTTTAAGAGGGCCCGTGAATTTTTCGCCGGTAAAAATTTCAGTCCAGTTTCCTTTCGGGAGATAAATATCCCTTCTGTTCCGTCTGCCGAGCACCGGGCAGACAAGAAGCGAATCGCCGAGCATCTATTCGTCTTCGGTTTTAAGGCAGTTTTTATCCTCGCCGTCATAAAGGAACAAATGGCGCATCATCGGAAGTCCGGTCTGTGAAGCGGTCTTTGCCTGCTCAACGAGATACGGTCTGAGTTTTTCGTGAAGCTTTGAGTAGAGGCGGTAAACCTTCTTTGTGTAATCGTCAAAGTCATACGGTCTGCTGACCTTGCCGTGAGTCTGAATAACAGGCGAAAAGGCGGTAAACTCAACGCCTCTCATAAACACTTTGTTTTCCCTCGACCTGTCATAAGGATTGAACGCGGGCATATATCCCGCCATATCCCAGCTGACAAACGGAACTCCCGAAAGACCGAGAGAAAGCGCCGCCCTTATGACAACAGGCAGGAAGAAGAATTCTCTGCGCTGATCGCCCGCCCAGATAAACGGATAACGCTGCGCGCCTATGCCGCCTCCTCTGGAGAAATTCATTCCGCCGTCCGGCTT
>JAFWRV010000285.1 GCA_017519685.1 Clostridia bacterium | reverse complement strand
CGATTTCTTCGTCAGGTTTGGGAGAATGCAATAACTTTGCAGCCGTAAGGAGCAACATTGCATGCACTCCCAAACCTGTTTTTTGCCTCATAAAGGAGTGAATCCATCTCCCGCAGGAAAAAATCAGGGGAGGCTGCAGACTGTCATCTGCATCATTCAGCACAAAAAACCATCGCAATCATTCCTTTCAAAAGAATATTTTTTGTAATTTTGCAGCGAAATTCAAGACATGGACAAAGTCCAATAAGCGCTTTTAGACAATGCATTCAGAACTGATTCCCCTCTGGGGTTGGATATTATTTTACGCACTGGTGCTGCTTATGCTGGCCATCGACCTGAAAGCCTTCGGGCGAAAAGGGCAGCACGAGGTAAGTATTGGCGAGGCGCTGCGCATGACGTGCGTATGGATAGCCGTCTCGCTCGTTTTCTGCCTGGGCATCTACCTCTTCTACCCCATCGACCCACACCAGAAAGCACTCGAATTTCTCACGGGCTACCTGATTGAAAAGTCGCTGTCGGTCGACAATCTGTTTGTCTTCCTCATGCTCTTCACGTTCTTCGGCGTGGAGCGCAAGTATCAGCACGAGGTGCTCTTCTGGGGCATCCTGGGAGCCCTCATCCTGCGCAGCATCTTCATCTTCCTCGGCGCTGCCGTGGTGTCACGTTTCGAGTGGGTACTGGCCATCTTCGGCGTATTCCTGCTCTACAGCGGTGCCAAGATGTTCACCCACGACGAGGAGAAGCAGCCCGACCCGTCGCGCAATATCTTCGTAAAAATCTTCCGGAAATTCTTCCCCGTCACCAACGAGATGCACGGTGGGGATTTCTTTATCAGAGAACAGCTTCCGACGGCTGGCGGCAAGCATCACTCGACGAGCTGTTATATCCCAGATAAACAAAATTCAGCACACCTCCAATCTTTATTACACAGAGCCCTGTGTCACACTCGCGGAGCTTCTGTGCGAAAAAACCGGAATGAGCAAGGTGTTCTTTTCAAATTCAGGCGCGGAAGCAAATGAATGCGCAATCAAGGCGGCAAGGAAATATGCCGCGGCTGAAAAGGGAGAAGATTATTACACAGTAATCACTCTCAAAAACAGTTTTCACGGAAGAACTCTCACCACCCTCGCGGCAACCGGTCAGGAACATTATCACGAGCTGTTCAAACCGCTGACGCCCGGTTTTGTAAGCGTTGAAGCGGGAAACTTTGAGGAGCTTGTCAAAACCGCCGAAGAATGCAAAGCCGCCGCGGTTATGATGGAATGCGTACAGGGCGAAGGCGGAGTTGTTCCCATAGGCGAGGAATACGCAAAGAAAGTTGAAGCTTACTGCAAGGAAAACAACATTGTACTCATTATCGATGAGGTTCAGACAGGAAACGGCAGAAGCGGAAAACTCTATTCATATATGAATTACGGTATAAATCCCGACGCGGTATCAACCGCAAAAGGTCTTGCCGGCGGTCTTCCCCTCGGAGCCACACTGCTCGGCGAAAAACTGAAGGATGTTTTCGCTCACGGCGACCACGGCTCAACCTTCGGAGGCAATCCAGTCTGCTGCGCCGCCGCGGTCAGCGTTCTGAGCAGAATTGATGACAAACTCCTTGACGAAGTCAAAGCCAAGGCTGAATATATACATAAAGAACTCAGCGGCAGTGAAGGCATAGAAGATATCAGCGGTATGGGACTTATGATAGGCATCAAAACCGCGAAGCCTGCCGGAGAGGTTGTTAAAACCTGTATGGAAAACGGTGTTCTCTGCCTTACGGCAAAAGACAGGGTAAGACTTCTTCCCGCGCTCAACATTGATTTTGATTTATTGAAAAAAGCGGTTGATGTAATTAAAAAAGCCGCCGCGAACTGAAACAAGCCGCCCGACGGGCGGCTTTTGCTTTTGATAAACAGGTCAAAATGTTTCTTGATTTTGAAATATATTAAAATAAAAATTGAGTTGTATTGATTTTTTCCCGAAATAGTTTATAATCATAAAAGATCAGACTTAAAAAGGAATCTTTTTATGAAAGATATTTACATTTCGGACAACAGAAACAGCGGCGGTTACCGTGACGTTTATTCCGATTCATCCGGAATACCTCAGAACACTCTGAGGGACAGAGACGGCAATCCCATACCGGTTCAGGGTCCTCCCGATATGCCCCCGGGGAAAAAGAAGAAAAAGAAAAGAAAAAAGAGCGCGTTCGGGCGGATTGTTAAAACCCTGATTGCGGTATTTGTGATTGTTACCGTTCTGATTTCCGTAATTGCGGGTTCGGCGGACTACACCAAGGTCAACCTGAAGCGTAACGCTTACACATCCGCAGGTCAGCTTCATAACAGTCCTTTCGTCACAAACATCCTTCTTATCGGGACAGATGAGGAATTCGGCAGCTCGTCAAGGTCAGACTCTATGATACTGATGTCACTTGACTTTATACACAGAAAAATCAAGCTGACTTCCTTCCTCAGGGACTGCTATGTTGAAATCCCCTCTCTCAACAAAAAAATGAAAATCAATGCCGCTTGTTCAAACGGCGGCGCTCAGCTCGTCTGCGACACAATAGAATACAATTTCGGAATTGACATTGATCATTATCTGAAGGTTGACTTTGATATGTTCACAAAAATAATCGACAACCTCGGCGGTATTGATGTTGAGATTTCGGAAAAGGAAGCGGAATTCATAAACCGAACCACGAGATATACCGTTAAAAGCGGAAAAAGCGTTCATCTGCCGGGCGCCGAAGCGCTGGTCTACGCGAGAATACGAAAGCTCGACTCAGATTATATGAGAACATTCAGGCAGAGAAAAATTATCAGCGCCCTGATTGACAAAATGAAGCATTCAGGTCCCGCGACAATAATCAACGCTTTCAAAGATGTGCTCCCGCTGATAGAAACCGACCTTAACGCGCTTGAGATTACGTCAACGGTTTATAAAGGCGGAATCGCCGCGCTGTTCTTTGATATCGTGCAAACCCAGATGCCGAAAGAAGAAATGATGACCACCGGCTACGCCGGCAGTATATGGGTGGACTTTCCGGAACTTGATGAATGCAGGGACTACCTTTACAGATTTATCTATAAAAACACAGCAGAATAAAAGTAAAGCACGGAACCGTCCGGTTCCGTGCTTTTTGTATCAGGGCTTTCGCCCGGTATTTCTCCTTTTTCCGAAACTTTCGTTCCGGTATCTTAAACCGGCAGCGCCGGCCGTTTGCAAGGGGAATTACTTGAGAAGACTCTCAAGCGCAACAACTTTGAAGAATTTACTCCATGAGAAGATTCTTGTGTCTTTGTTGATTTCTTCGATGAGATATCTTTCAAGTTCTACGTCGTACTTATTGAGCATAACAAAATCTCCTTTCGTTGTTTGTTGTGCTCATTATACCACCTTTTCCGGAAATGTCAAGCGTTTTGCACAAATAGCGTATATCTGATTTGTGCATTATGCACATACATTTGTGTGAAGCAATTGATATAATACTTAACATAAATTCTGTTACTTATGAATAGCTTTTGTGCAATTTGCGGTAATTATTAATCGGGTATTTGGCAAATGTTAACAAACTGTGTCACATCAAAAATCCGGTTAAATAAAGTTTGTTATAATAGTCAAAAAACAGGTGCGTTTTTAATCAAAAACACACCTGTTATCTGTTGATATTACTTATTTTGAAGCCGGAGGAGCTATTGAAGCGTAAAGTCTTGACGCCGGCATTGACTGAAGATAAACATTGCCGGGACCTGTTACTACGGTATTAAACAGTCCCTCGCCGCCGAAGATGGCGTTTTTCGCGCTGCCTGTTGTCTTAATATCCATACGGCAGGTACCGTCCATCATTGCGAGATAACCCGTATCAACAACAATGCTTTCGCCCGCTCCGAGAGTCTTAACCTCAACCGAGCCGTCGATTTCGACAAAAGCGAGGCCGCTGCCTGAAAGCTTCTGCATAATGAAACCTTCGCCGCCGAAGAAACCGGCGCCTAATTTTTTCTGGAAGAATATCGCAAGATCAACGCCCGTTGTGCTGGCGAGATATGCTGATTTCTGGCAGATAATATCTTTGCCGGGTTCTATATTGACCGCTATGATTTTTCCGGGAAAGCTTGACGCAAACGCTATCATTCCGGGTCCGTTTTCAGCTGTGTAAACATTTGAGAAAAGCGATTCGCCCGAAACAAGCTTTGAAAACATTTTTCCGACTCCGCCGCCCGAAGTCTTCATTGAAAGATTGGGGGTCATCCAGCTCATGGAGCCGCCTTCGCACTTAATGCTTTCACCCTGTGATAACTCAACTTCAACGAACGGCAGGTTTTCGCCTTTGATAGTATAATTCATAATATAACTCCTTTACATAGAATAAGCGTGTATCAGCCCCAGGGATCGTCGTCGTCCTCTTCCTCGTCGTCATAGGTGACAAGGGTGATATCCTGAGTCAGCATCTGCTCGGTAAGATACCACTGCCCGGAACTGATTTTGCACCTGAGTCTGACGGGGCGGTCCGCTGTGTCACCTGAAGAATGCATCCAGAGTTCTGCCCAGCCCTCATTATAAAACGTAAACTTGTTATCTTTGACAAGAACGGTATAGGGGCGCTTGGGTGTGAAATCGTTGAACTGAATTGCTCCTGCAAAATATGAAAACGGGATATATTCCCTGCCCGAAAGGCGCTCTTTAATATTGTTAATCTCTCTTTCGCCCATCGGCTCGTGAGGATTTCTGAGAATATTGAGCATATTTATACACTTATCGGGATCATATTTATAGTTACAAAGAGCAACAGCAGTGAGACCGGCGATATAAAAAGCATCGGTCCTGTTCTGATTGACAAGAGTTCTGAACTCTTCTTCAGTCATATTGATTCTGTCAAAAGTACAAGCTTTTCCCATAAGAAATCATCCTTAATTATCAAAGTATAATCACTGAAAAACCAATTATCCTTCTATTAAACGATTATACATTTAATAGCAATTATTGTCAAGACAAATAATATATTTGACCGGCGATTTTTCAGCCCCAGACATCAGCCGGAGAACTGCCGCCTTCGGACATCGGTTCCCTGATATCCGAGAGCAGCATCTGCTCAACAAGATACCATCCGCCCGTGCTTCTTTTTCTGCGGAGTTTCATCTCTCTGTCAAAGTCGGCGCCCGACGAATGCAGAAAGATTCTCGCCCATCCGTCATCAATAAACGAAAGCTCGGGGTTACTCATCACGCGGACAACATAGGGCTCATTCGGAGTATAACTGTTTGACGGCTCCGAACCCTTAAGATATGAAAACGGCTTGTATTCCTTGCCCCCGAGACGGTCCCTCAAAAACTGCTTTTCATAAACCGAAACGGGTTCGGCGGGATTCTTAAGGAAGCCCAGCATACGGAAACATTTTTCGGGATCTTTTCTGTAATTGCACAGGGCAATCACCGTGGCTGCCGCCACAAAATAAACATCGGTTCTGTTCTTCTCAAGAAGCGCCGCAAAATCATCATCGGGAATTTCAATAGTTTCAAAGGCATATTCAAAATTATTCATTATCATCACCTCTTGACATGGTATAACTGATTATATTAACTACTTAATATATTTGTCAAGTATTAAACGGTTTTGTTCACAAAAATGTTGATTTTTCCGACCTTGCTGCCGGGTGAAGCCGTATATGTCAGTTCTTCGCCGTCAAGTTTGAATTCAACGGTTTCTCCGTCATCGTCATAAAGTGTGTATTCGCCTTTGCCGGGATAAACGAGCACGTCAATCTCTTCAAATCCGGTACCGTTTCCGCCGTTTTCGGGAAGCAGCGGAATAATCGCGCCTGCTTTCGCGAACACGGGATATCTGTCAAAAGGACAGAAGATTTCATATTCGCCCGCCGTGTATTTTTCTCCCGTGAAAATATCTGTCCACTCGCCTTCGGGAAGATAGAATCTGACATTCGGTTTGCTGCCTGAAGTTTTCGCGGTAACGGGCGCGACTATCAGCTGACCGCCGAAATAATACTGGTTCCTGTATTCGCGTTTAAAAGCGAGCTCGGAGGAATCGTAATAATACATCGGGCAGATAAGAGGCAAGCCGTCGGAAGATGTGCGCACATTAGCAGAATAGAGATACGGAATCAGTCTGTGTCTGAGTTTCAGGAAACGAATCGCGTTCTTTTCTGCCTTTGGGAACTTCCACGGTTCCTTGGATATCGACATATTATTAGAGTGCAGACGGTTTATCGGTGAGAATACTCCGTATTGAATCCATCTGAGATATATCTCATTATTGCCTGTATTCATCATGTGACCGCCTATATCGTGACTCCACCAGGTGTAGCCGGCGTTTGAAGCGTTCGCTGTGAACCACGGCTGGAATTCAAGACTTTTACGGCAGACAACGGTATCGCCCGAAAATCCGACCGGATAACGGTGGGAACCGATTCCCGCGTAACGCGAAAGCACCATGCCCGTCTTTCCGTCACGGCAGTTATCGATGAAATGATAATGGTTGAGAAGCCAGAGCGGGTCAAGTCCGAGCATCTCCTTTGAACTTGTTCCCTGCTGCCAGTCAATCCACCAGAAATCCACACCGTCTTTCTCATAAGGATGATGAAGAATATCAAAATAAGCGTCACGGAAAACCGGGTCGGTGAGATTAAACACGACCGGCTTCTTTTCGGCAGGATTCTGACCTACGGCTTTACACATATCCTCATACTGCTCCTCATAATAACGGACTCCGTCGTGAGGATGAAGATTCATTGTAACGGCAAGTCCGCGGTCCTTGAGGTTTTTCAGAAACGCGCGGTAATCGGGAAACAGTTTCTTTTCAAAAGTGTATCCCGTCCATCCGGCTCCCTGAATGGTGCTTCCTTTAACATCACGCGGAACATTTTTCACTATATGCCAATCCATATCGATTGTGGCGACGGTAAGAGGGATGCCCCTATTTTCAAATTCATCCATCAGACCGAGATATTCCTTATCCGTATAGGCGTGATACCTGCTCCACCAGTTTCCGAGAGCGTATTTCGGAAGGACCGGGGTTTTGCCGCAAAGAGCGTAGAATTCTCTGAGCCCGCCGAGATAATCGCTGCCGAAAGCAAAAATGTATTTGTCGGTGTAACCCTTCTTACGCAGTTCAACCGATCCGTCTTCATTAAAGAGAAAGGATTTGCTGTCATCAATTTCAGCTACACCTGTTGACGCAAATATGCCTTTTCTCATATGGCCGAGACCGAACCTGTCTCTTTTCTCTTTCTTCGTTTTCCAGGAACCGATCACACCGAAGGTGCCGTCAAGCGTTCTTGCCGTTCCTCCGAGATTGGTTTTATTTGAGGGCAGAACCCATTTTCTGCCGATACGCGCCTCGCCTTTCAGCGTTCCGAGATTGACCCTGAAAGCTCCTTTATCCGTAACGAGCGTCACAAATCCATGTTCCTCGTTCACTTTAACAGACGTATGGCAAAAATTGCGGCATACAACCGCCTGTGTCGCCTTGTCGCAGAATACTCCGTCGGGAGATTTCTCAATTCTCAGTATTCTGTCGGATATCACCGTAAGACGGACATTGCCGTAAACAAAAACCTGAGTGTCGTTCGCGGCGGCTGTTTTCATTTCAAATCGCGGCATAATCAAACCTCTTATTAAAAAATATTGTCAAAAGGACTGTAACCCATACCGAAATACTTAAACGCCCAGATAACCGGGTTCCATTTGAAAATTGTCCAGTCAAGGGCTGTTACAAGTCCGCGCAGGAAAGTTGAAATATCGTGTGTCTTTGGAACATCGACGGGCTCAAATTCAATAATCTTTCCGTTTGAATCGGTATTATGAATAACAAACGGCTGAGAATAACAGATGCCTTCATCGCCTGTCAGATAGAAGCGAAGGAAGAGATTGACTTTATTAAGAAGCGCGCTGTCGTGAAGGTCAATCGTGAATGTAACTTCATCGCCGTCGGGCTTAATCTTTTCACGCTTTATAACATTACCGTCGGAAACCCAGACAATTCTGTCGGCGTGCTCTGCGGTTACGGTTATTGTGTCATTCTTTTCGTCAATAACAAGGTCTGTCACCATCGGAGTATCTTTCATATTCATGGCGTCAACATCTACGTCAACTCCGCCGTTATATGATTCGGGCCATTCGGGCTCGCCGTCAAGCTCGACACCGTAGGCATAATGAGAAACCGAAAAGAATTCGCCGTTTTCCATGCATTTACGCAGCATGTCGTTTCTCTCGCCGTTATTCTTTCCCGACCAGTCGGGTATCAGCATCATTGTGTAGGCGTCATTCATTGACGTTTCGTTGTGGGAATCGGAGAAAGTGAATCCCCACGGAACAACTCCGTTCGGCACGGTCTTGCGAAGAATACTGTCATAGAGAATTCTGTCGCATCTCGTGTGGGCGTCGGTCGCGCTGTTTATTCCCGTTCCTGCGACGCATCCCTTATATTTGCCGACCGGATAGTCAAGGCAGATTCTCGCAAATTTATTGACATAATATTCATCAACAGGCTGACCGACATAATTATAAGAATCCTTGTCGGTATAGACATACTCGCCTATATGCGAAAACATAATCACACCGCCGTCCAAAGCGGTTTCGCGTGACGGGGTTTCATAATCACCGTAAACACCGGCAAGCCCCTGTCCGTAATCGCTCCAGTAATGGGTCAGATGGCAGTCGGCTAACGGCGTTGCAAGGT